>CABTWP010000003.1 GCA_902488525.1 uncultured Collinsella sp. | reverse complement strand
GAGTGTCCATCCTCGCAGTATCCGGTTCTCAAGGTGCACGCCTGCGCGGCTGATCCGGTCCGACCGGGCCGCGCGGCAAGGAGATATATTGCCAGACCGCGAAGCCCTGTGGGACGTCAATTCCACTCTTCACAAGTCCTACACAACATATTGCTTCCTATATAAGTCATAGAAAGGCTGGTGCAGAAATACTGCACGTATCAGATGATGACCCTTCGGTTAAGAGATATATAAAGATCGGTCACCTGTAAGTGTCTATCTACCCGCGCTTTTGCTATATAAACCAGCGCTTCAGATAAAAAGAGGGAGCGCCGCGCATAACGCGACACTCCCCTAGCGATTCAAGAGAATCTATTAGGCCTCGAGAGCCTTCTTGGCGATGGTGGCCAGCTCGTTGAAGGACTCGATGTCCTCGTAAGCCATCTGAGCCAGGACCTTGCGGTCGAGCTCGATGCCGGCAACCTTCAGGCCGTGCATGAACTGAGAGTAAGAGATGTCGTTCAGGCGAGCAGCAGCGTTGATACGAGTGATCCAGAGAGAACGGATCTCGCGCTTCTTGTTGCGGCGATCACGATACTGATACTGCAGGGAGTGCTGGACCTGCTCTTTAGCATGCTTGTAAGTACGCGAAGCGGCACCGTAGTAACCCTTCGCACGGTGCATAACGGTACGGCGCTTCTTCTTGGCGGCAACAGCGCGCTTAATACGTGCCATGTTCTATCAACTCCTAGACGGTAAAACGAAAAACGGGAACGCGAACTTAGGCGAGACGCGACTTGATGACCTTGCGGTCGGCAGCGGCGATCTCGGTCTCCTGACGGAAGCCACGCTTACGCTTGGTGGACTTCTTGCTCAGGATGTGGCTCTTGAAAGCCTTGGCGCGCATAAGCTTGCCGGTACCAGTCTTGCGGAAACGCTTCTTGGTGCCGCTGTGGGACTTCATCTTAGGCATGAAATACTCCTTAATCGGTTACAGAACACTAGTTACTTGGTATCGCTTGCCGCTTTATCCTCATCGAAGGCGCCCTTAATCGGGGCGAGCAGCATAAGCATGTTACGGCCTTCCATCTTAGGCTTGGACTCGACCGTAGCGTAAGGCTTGAGATCCTCGGCGAGACGCTCGAGAACGTTAAGGCCCTGCTCCGGGTGAGCCATCTCACGGCCGCGGAACATGATGGTGATCTTAACGCGTGCGCCCTTCTTGAGGAAACGCAGAACATGGCCCTTCTTGGTCTCGTAGTCGCCAACGTCGATCTTGGGTCGGAACTTCATTTCCTTGACCTCGACCTTGGACTGGTTCTTACGAGCAGCCTTGGCCTTCATGGCCTGCTGGTACTTGAACTTACCGTAGTCCATGACCTTGCAGACCGGCGGCTCCGCGTTGGGAGCGATCTCGACCAGGTCGAGACCCTGATCGTCGGCGACGCGCTGAGCATCGCGGATGGCGAACAGGCCGAGCTGAGAGCCATCGACGCCAATCAAACGGCACGAAGATGCAGTAATCTCGTCGTTGATGCGGGTGTCATCAGACTTAGCTATTTTCCCTACCTCCATTCATAAAAAAATAACCCGGCGCTTCTCAGCAACCAGGTCGTACACATAGACATCCTCGATTTGAGGAAGAGAATCTAATTTGTATGACCAGTCAGCTGCTCATTGGCGCCAAAAGGTGGGAACCCTCGGGTTCCTCTTTAGGGCATTGCGGGAACAACGCCTTGCGAATAATAACACGTACAGCGCGTTATCACATTACGTACACGAAAAAGGGGCCTTGACCCCCTTGAACGCTCGCTTGCATGTATGGTGCCCGAGGCGAGACTCGAAGGACCTTCGCTTCGCGAAGCCCCGGGCTTC
Source organism: uncultured Collinsella sp. (assembly GCA_902488525.1). Taxonomy (GTDB): domain Bacteria; phylum Actinomycetota; class Coriobacteriia; order Coriobacteriales; family Coriobacteriaceae; genus Collinsella. Next base: position 66,785 of record CABTWP010000003.1, on the reverse strand, counting down.
GGGCGCATAGCGCCCTCGCCACGCTCCGCTACAAACAGGCCACAAGCCTGTTTGCTTAACGCTCCGCGCGCTCACGCGAGTTCGGCACGAAAAAGGGGGCCGCAACCCCCTTGAACGCTCACTTGCATGTATGGTGCCCGAGGCGAGACTCGAACTCGCACGTTGTTGCCAACGGTGGATTTTGAGTCCACTGCGTCTGCCAATTCCGCCACTCGGGCACGTAATGCGTGAGTTAGTTTATCACAGCTTTCTACCGATTAGTCCGAAAATGGAACTTCGAGCATTTCGATGAGTTCGACCGTACGGAGCATCTCACGCTGACGGCATCCGCGACCGTCGACCGAAGCCTCACCCATCTGGTTATCGTAAGGGTCCTCGCGCATGCCGTCGAAAGAGGGCTCAAACTCTGCCTGGAATCGATTGTTGGCCACCATACGCCACGGGTCGAGATTGCCAAAGTAGTGACGGCGGCGCCACTCCTCCCCCATCCTGCGAGCAGAAGATCCAAATGACACGTCGGCGTTGAGCCAACCGGTCTGCGGCGTATAGAACTCTGCCCAGTCGTGCGACCCCACCGAATCGGGCGCAACGTACAGGCCGCTCTGCCAACGGGCAGGCACGCCCGCGATACGGCACATGGTGATAAACGTGAGCGCCATAACGCCGCAATCGCCGCGGAGCGAATGCGCGCAGTCATCGGCAATAGATCCCAAAAGCAAGTACGGCGGTTGATAGCGATAGTCGACATACTGCGTCAGATAATCATAGATAGCACGGGCGCGATCGAGCGGATCCTCGAGTCCGTCAACAACACCGGCCGTCAGCTGCTGCAGATACGGCGTAAATGCAATGTGCGGACGATCCTCGGAAATATCCTCGGGCAGAGGCGCGTCCATACGCGGATGAACCGGAAGTGTGCCACCGTAGACATCACAATAAGCAGCATCGATGTGATAACGATAGGTCACCGAGAATGAGCGTTCACTCGAAGAAGACCACGAGGCGGTACGCGCCGAAGCGTTCGCGGGAGCAACAGCACCCTCCGGCGTCATGTCGGGAATCTCGACCCGAGACTGCTGGTGGCAGGTGGCGGCAACGGGAAGCCAAGCGCGAACGGTCTCCCCCTCTAGAGCGCCGGGGACAGACACAGATGCTTTAAGCGTAATGACGCGAGCCAATCCATTTTGCAACTCCATCTCCTTGAGCATCTCGTTGCGCAGTGCAATTCCGTCCGTAGGATCGGGACGCATGCCGGGGACCTCTTTGGGATATACGCGAAGCGAATCGAGGAAGTTGTCGAGAACGAACAGCTCGCCGTCGATAAAGCGCCAGTCAATACGCTTACGGTCAATCAGATCGTCAAACTGCTCATCGGTAAACTCTGGCCACTCCTCGCGAATCATCTTGATAGCCCGATCGCGCGACACCGAAAAATGAAGCGGCGTCTCAAGCATGCGATACCGCTCGGCACGAACGCAGGCAGCAAGCGAGGGATCGGGATTTTGGGCAAGTAGGCGGTCGCAAGCCTCAATAGCCTGCGAAAGATACCCCGCGTCCTTTAAACGCAGAATCTCGGGCGGCAAGCCAACATCTAGAAAACGGAAGTCATCATTGCAGACATCAACAGAGCAACCAACAGGACCCTCGTCAATAACCTTCCCATCCGAAGGCAGCACCTTAACAACAGCCATACTAAAACTCCAAGTCACTAGAACGCTTGAAGTCCATTGTAGCGAGATAAAAAAGAAAGCCCCAATAAAGGAACTCTCAACACCGATAAACGGTACCTAGAAAAAATGAATTCAGCCCAGTAACCCTGTAGCGAGTTAACGAAGGAGGCCCCGTTCACCCGAAGCTTTTCCCATTGCGCGACTTCTGGCAAAGCCAGGTGAGCGCAAGGGAAAAGCGTAGGGTGAACGGGGCCTCCGACGGGAAAGTTAAACCGCTACTTACGCCTTGTTGACGGAGCCAAACTCCTCCATGAGCTCCTTGGTGCGGGCAACGATGTTGTCGCGACCAGGCTTGAGGAGCTTGCGGGGGTCAAAGCCCTTGCCCTGCTGATCCTTGCCGGCCTCGATGTACTCGCGAACGCCCTTGGCGAAGACGAGCTGCAGATCGGTGTTGACGTTGATCTTGGAGATACCCAGGGAGATGGCCTTCTTGATCTGATCCTCGGGGATGCCGGTGCCACCGTGCAGGACGAGGGGCAGGTCGCCGGTCTGAGCCTTGATCTCGCCCAGGCGCTCGAAGGAAAGGCCAGCCCAGTCGGCAGGGTACACGCCGTGGATGTTGCCGATACCGCAAGCGAGGAAGTCGACGCCCAGGTCAGCAATCTGCTTGCACTCAGCAGGATCAGCGAGCTCGCCGCTGGAGGTCACGCCGTCCTCGGTGCCGCCGATGCCGCCGACCTCGGCCTCGATGGACATGCCCTTGGAGTGGGCAAGCTCAACGAGCTCCTTGGTGCGGTCGAGGTTAAGCTGGAAGGTCTCCTCGTGAGAGCCGTCATACATGATGGACGTGAAGCCGGCCTCGATGCACTTGAAGCAGTCCTCGTAAGAACCGTGATCGAGGTGAAGGGCGACGGGAACGGTAACGCCCGTGGCCTCGACGGCAGCCTTAACCATGTCGGCGCAGACCTTGAAACCGCCCATCCACTTAGCGGCACCAGCGGTGCACTGAAGGATCAGCGGAGACTTGGCCTCCTCGGCGGCCTGGAGAATAGCCAGGGTCCACTCGAGGTTGTTGGTGTTGAAGGCACCGAGACCGTACTTGCCGGCCTCGGCCTTCTTGAGCATGTCTGCTGCGTTGACGAGCATAAAAGAAACCTCCTGTAAGGTTGCTCCGATAACGCCTGAGATTTTACCACGACATACCCGAGCATAAACGTTCGTTTGTTCACGAATACCATCCGATTGGACAAATTTTAACCGTTTGCCCCACAGAATCGACCCACTGGGGAAAATAGCTTGACGATTGACCGGTCTTCGTGGTTCGAAAGACGGCTTCGAGCCTACATCTGCATAAACGGGTTCTGCATAAGCTCGCGCGCCATCGTGGTCGAATCGCCATGGCCCGTCAAGCAAACGGTATCGGGCGGAAGCGTCTTGGCAAGTTTGGAGAGCGAGCGCATAATCGCCGCCTCGTCACCGCCGGAAAGATCGGTACGACCGTGGCTGCCCGGGAAAAGCGTGTCGCCCACAAAGGCGATGTTCCCCTGCTCGGTCGCGGCGAACAGGACGATGCCGCCCGGCGTATGCCCCGGCGTCTCGATCACCTGCAGACAGACGTCGCCCACCTCGATTGCATCGCCCTCGGCAAGCAAACGCGTCGGCTCACCCGGATCGGGCGTCTCGACACCCCACATGGCGCGCTGCTCCTCGATATTTGCGCGAGGTACCGTCACGTCCTTAGCGCACAACTCATATAGTGCGCTGTCGCCAACGACGGCTCGAACCCCGGCAACCCCGCCAACATGGTCGGCGTGACCGTGCGTGCAGACAGAGCCGAGTACGCGCACCTCGGGATGCGCGGTGCGGATATGCTCCACAAGACGCTCGCCCTCCCACGCCGGATCGACGATTAAGCACTCGTCATTCGAAATCACGGCGTAGCTGTTGGTCTGAATGGGGCCGTTGACGAGCGCCTCAATCGAAGCCGCGCCTCGGGGTGTCAGGTCCAAAGTCATATCGTCCATGCGCATACCCTCCTTCTAAAATACGTTCGAGGCACCAAACGATGCCTCGAACGTAACCAATATCTATGATGCTGAGAGGCTCTCGCGCCTACACACGGCGCTTGAGTTGCGCTCCGCCCTCGCCGGGCATCAGGCGGCGAGCGTCGTAGACCGAATCGACACTGCTGATGGAAGCCAGCAGCGGATCCAGACCGCTCGCGTCCGAGATCTCGACCATAAAGCGCAGGGTTGCAATACCCTCGCGGTTGGTCGACGTGGCGGCAGAAAGGATATTGCCGCCCGCATCGCCAATGGCAATGGTGACATCCTTGAGCAGGCCCATGCGGTCCAGGCACTCGACCACGATCTCGACCTGGAAGAGGGTGTCGGCAGCGCCGTCCCACTCCACATCGATCATGCGCTCGGGATGTTCCATAAGACCCTTGACGTTAGGGCAGTTGGCGCGATGCACCGAAACGCCACGACCGCGCGTAATGAAGCCGACGATATCGTCGCCCGTCACGGGGTTGCAGCAATGAGCCAAACGGACCAGCAGGCCGCTGTTGCTCTCGCCCTTGACGATAATGCCGTTACTGGCGCTCTTGCCGCGCTTTTGCGGCTTGCGGTTGGAGCCGCGAGCGGGCTGCTTCACGACCTCGGCGATAGCCTCGGCCTTGGTGAGCTGCTCCTCGGGCTTGGGGTCCAAGATTTGCTCGACCTTATTGCCCACAGCGCGCGGGGCAACCTTGCCGGCGCCGACGGCGGCAAACAGGTCCTCGAGCTGCTTGAAGTTAAACTGCTCCGCCACGGCGTTGAGCGCACGCGTCGAACGCGGCGTAGAAATGCCATAGCCACGCTTACGCAGGTCCTTGGCCAGTATATCGCGGCCGGCAGCAGCGTCGTCGTCCTTGGTCGCGGCGGCAAAGTAGCGACGGATCTTAGACTTGGCCGAAGGCGTCTTGACGATCTTGAGCCAATCGCGCGACGGCTTAGAACTCTTGTTGGTCAGGATTTCAACGCGGTCGCCCGTCTTGATCTCGTGCGTGAGCGGGGCCACCGCACCGTTGATCTTAGCGCCGACGCAGTGGTTTCCCACCTCGGTGTGAACGGCGTAGGCAAAGTCGAGCGGCGTGGAGCCGGCACGAAGCGCCATGACCTCGCCTTTGGGCGTGAAGACAAAGATCTCCTGATCGAACAGATCGACCTTCAGCGAGTGCAGGTATTCCTTGGCGTCGGTAATCTCATCAGACGCAGCCCAATCGAGCGAGTGCTTGAGCCAGTTGATCTGGTCGTCCAAACGTTGAGCGTCATTGGTCTTGGAAGCAGACGATCCGCCCGATTTCTTATAAAGCCAGTGGGCGGCAATGCCGTACTCGGCCTGCTCATGCATCTCGTAGGTTCGAATCTGAATCTCGAGCGGACGAGCCGTGGGGCCGATAACCGTCGTATGGAGCGACTGGTAGTTATTGACCTTGGGCATGGCGATATAATCTTTAAAGCGACCGGGCATGGGGTGCCACAGCGTATGCACCGCGCCGAGCGTGGAGTAGCAATCGCGCACCGAATGCGTGATGACGCGCAATGCCACCAGGTCGTAGATCTCGGAGAATTCCTTGCCCTTGCGCTTCATCTTTTGGTAGATGGACCAATAGTGCTTGGAACGGCCGTTGATCTGGAAGTCCTCCAGGCCAATGCGGTTGAGTTCGTCGGTGAGCGTCTTGATGGTCTCGGCCAGATAGCGCTCGCGAACCTCACGTGACTCTGCCACCATGCGCGCGATGCGCTGATAGGCATCGGGCTCCAAGTAGAAGAAGGACAGGTCCTCGAGCTCCCACTTGATAGAGCTCATGCCCAGGCGGTCGGCCAAGGGCGCGTATACGTCCATGGTCTCGCGCGCCTTAAACAGACGACGGTCTTCACGCAGGGCTGCAAGGGTGCGCATGTTGTGCAGACGGTCGGCAAGCTTAACGATGATGACGCGGATGTCCTTGGACATGGCGAGAAACATCTTGCGCAGCGTGAGGGCCTGCTTCTCGTCCATGCTGTCGACTTCGATGTTGGTGAGCTTGGTCACGCCATCGACGAGCTCGGCCACCGTATCGCCAAACAGGCCGGAAACATCGGCAAGCGAGGTCTCGGTATCCTCGACGGTATCGTGCAGCAGCGCGGCGCACACCACATCGCAGTCCATTTTGAGATCGGCCAAAATGATGGCAACCTCGACGGGATGGTTAATGTACATCTCGCCCGAACGGCGCTTTTGGTTGCAGTGCTTCTCGGCGGCAAAGCAGTAGGCCTGCTCAACCTTAGAATAGTCGTCCTCATTCATATATTTGAGGCACAGGCGCTCCAGCTTGTCGTAGCTGTCCGCCATAATCTCGGGCGGCAGCTCATCGGCATGCTTATAGTGCTCCATCTCCGAGAACGGCTGGAGGGTGGAATCATGGGCGGTACGGGCTGCGGCATCCATCGAGGTCCCCTTCCCCTAAGCCCGCGGAACGATCGGGCGGTTAACTTTGGCTAGCATATCAGAAGCGCACGAATCGAGTGCCCAGCTCCGAAAAGCCGAGAACTCCATGCGCGAGCGCAAGCCCTCCAAATAGCGAATCGACCTGCTCAATTGCACGCGGCCGGGGTTTTCGGCCATCGCGATGCGACGGGTATCGTCAAACCCCGAAACGCGACAGAAACCAAGCTCTTCGAAGATTCCCAAGCCGCTTTCCACCGAGCGCTCGTCGACCGGCGTGCGAGCATCGATGGCAAGGCACATCTGCGCGATGTTGATATCGCTCGCGCTAAAGGAATCGTCCCCGGTCTTGCCGCGGTTGGAGCGCCACATGGTCTGCAACGCACGATAGAGCGTGACGAGCTCGTCGCGCTCGGGCGCATAGCAGTCGAGCAGGCGCTCGTTAATGCGGGCGTCGCGCGACGAATAGAGCAGATGGATCACGGCGGGCTGGCCATCGCGACCGGCGCGGCCGCTCATCTGGTTGAACTCGATGGCGCCAAACGGCATGTGGTAGAGCACGACATGGCGGATATCGGGCAGGTTGACACCCTCGCCAAAGGCGGAGGTCGAGACGATGCAGCTGAGGCTTCCGTCTCGGAATGCTTCCTCCACGCGACGGCGATCGGAACGCGCAAGCCCCGCGTTATAGAACGCGATATGGGTTGCGCAATCGGGCACACGTTTGCGCAACGTCTTGGCGAGCGCCACGGACTGGTCGCGCGAATTGACGTAGATGACGGTCTTTTCCCCCGTCGCCACAATCGACACCAAACGGTTCTCGCGACTTGCAAGATCACGGTCGTCCTCGAGCCGCAGGTTCTCGCGCACCGTCTCGTCGACCACCGTGCGAGTGATCGGCAGCATGCGGGCAAGCTCGGCCACGACCGGAGCCGTCGCGGTGGCCGTCGCAGCCATAACGACCGGGTCACCCAGGGCTTTGAGGATATCGGGCATGTCAAGATAGGCGCTACGGTCGCCGCCCTTGGCAAGGCCGGCGTGGTGCGCCTCATCGATAACGACAAAGCCGATGCGGCCCGAACGCGCGAAACGGTCACGGTGGATAGACAGGAACTCGGGTGTCGTGAGCACGATACCGGTGCGGCCCGAAGCTAGACCGGCGAACACGTCATCGCGCGCCGCCTCCACGGTCTCGCCGGTCAACACGCCGACGCCAATGCCGAGCGCGGCCATCGTCGACGAGAGGTGATAGGCCTGGTCGGCAACGAGCGCGCGCAGCGGATAGACAAAGATGCTCGCACGCCCGCGAAGAACCGCCTCGCGCGCGGCATGCACATGGAAGATGAGCGACTTGCCGCGCCCCGTTCCCATAACGGCCAGAACACTTTGGTGATCGGCCAGGGCATCGAGCGCCTCGACCTGCGCGCGGTGCGGCTGGTTCGAGCCTATAAAGCTATGGATAAGCGAGCGCGTCAGCTCGGTATAAGAAAGCTGGGCGAGTGTCTCGCGCTTACGCGACTCCAGGCGCAGGCCGGAATCCGCCGGCTGCACGCCACGACGAAGCTCGCATGCCGGATCGTCGACGCTGGGCAGCGTGGTATCGCGGACCAGAACATCCTTGATCATGAGCTTGGGCTTCACACGCCCCTGCCAATGCTCGGCAACGGCCTCGAACACCAAGTCGACAGCACTATCGCAGTTGATGAGCTTATCGATTTGCGGCACGCGGAACATAATGGCCGGCACGCTTGCGGCGCCATCGGTCGCCACAAAGCGCATGTGCTCGCCGGTTTTGCCCACCACGGCGCGATCGCACATCGTCACGCCCTCGGCGGCCAGCAGCGGCACCTTGTTGCCCTGGCCAAACGGCTCAAGACGGGAAATCTGCTCTATAGTCTCGATATTCAGCTCGGAAAGGTCGACCGTGGCGGCAACCTCGTCGATGTCTTCAAAGTCCTCGGCGGGAATCTCCGATAGCACGGCGGAAAGGCGACGACGGAATTCATCGAGCTTGGATGCCTCGATGGTCACACCCACCGCACCGGCATGTCCGCCGCGACGAATCAGCAGGTCGGAACAGCGCTCGACGGCGTCAAACAGGTTAACTTTGCCCACCGAGCGACCAGAGCCGCGCGCGATACCGTCCTCGATCGAGAACAGCAGCGCCGGCACGTGATAGCGGTTGGTCAGACGGCTTGCCACGATGCCCTTGACACCCTCGTGCCAGCCTTCGCCGCCCACGACGATCGCGCGTCCGCCGTCATAGGTCTCCTCGACCTTTGCCATGGCATCGCGCGTGAGCTCCGCCTCGATCTCACGGCGCTGGCGGTTGATTTCCTCGAGCTCAGCCGCCAGCGCGCTTGCTTCGATGGGATTGCGGGCAAGCAGCAGGTCGAGCGCCAGCTTGGGATCGGCCATGCGACCGGCAGCGTTTAAGCGGGGAATGAGCGAGAATGACAGGCCGTCGGCCGTAATGGTAGAAAGATCGGCCTTGGCAAGTGCGGCAAGCGCGATATAGCCGGGACGGGCCGTCACGCGCATCTGCTGGATGCCCTCGGCGACCAGTGCGCGATTCTCGGGCGTGAGCGGCATCATGTCGGATACGGTGCCCAGCGCCGCGACCTCTATCAGCGAACGCCAATACGACGGCTTGCCCAAACGCTCGCCCAGGACCTGCACCAGTTTGAGTGCCACGCCGGCACCGGCAAGCTCGCGCGAGGGACCCTCGTCCTCGAGCTTGGGGTCGGTCAGGGGCACGCCCTGCGGCACCTGGTCGGAAGGCTCGTGATGGTCCGTGACCACCAAATCGATCCCCAGGCTCTCCAGATAGGAGACCTCTTCCTTGGCAGCAATACCGTTATCGACGGTCACAATCAGGTTGGGTTGGGCGAGCTCGTTGACGCGGTCGAGCGCCGCACGCGACAGGCCATACCCCTCGTCAAAGCGGTGCGGGATAAACGGTGTGACATTGGCGCCAAACATCCGCAGCGCCTCGGTCAACAGACAAGTCGACGTTATGCCGTCGACGTCAAAATCGCCAAAGACGGCGATGCGCTCGTGACTGCGAACAGCGCGCTCAACGCGGTCGGCGACGACCGCCATGCCCGGAATAACGAGCGGGTCCGCCCAGTCGCGATCGAGCGAAGGCGTCAAAAACAGTTGGCCTTCCTCGATGGATGTAATGCCGTGCGCAACCATAATGCGCGCCACCAGCCCGGGTATGCCCAGGCCAGCCGAAAGCTCCTTTTCGAGCTCGGGGTTTTGCCGAGCGACCGCCCAGCGATGCGTCGTCTTAAGCGATGACATAGGCGCCCACCCCCGATAGGGGCAGGTCGCCGCGATACCTCTCACGGTTCATAGCGATGAGTCCTCTGTGTATGCCCGCTTCGGCAGGCAGATCTGTTGAACGGATTTATTATACCGTGCGGCGCGGACGCAAATCGCCGCAGCACGCCGCGGTTTCGGTAAACGATGCCGGTAATAGCCTCGAAATAATCGAGCGTTTCAGCCGCACGGACGCATACGAGCGTCTAGCATATCCATACAAACGAGTTCGCGGATAAAGGGAGTCACGGGACATATGAAGCAATGGACTGGACTGGGAAAGTTCCTCGCGGGGCATATGCAGGTCATCGTTCCGATTTGCGTGGCGCTCGGCGTGCTCTTTCCCCAGCAGATTGGCGTGCTCAAGCCCATTGTTCCCGCCCTCTTCGCCTTTATGACGTTTCAGGGTGCGCTCAGCAACACCTTCCACCAGGTAGCCGAGGTGTTCCGCCGTCCCCTGCACCTGATTTTGGCACTGCTCGTCTCGGCGGCGCTTATTCCCATCGCGGCCTATGCCATGGGATCGTTATTCTTTGGCTCCAATCCCAACCTTGTCTGCGGCATCGTGCTCGAGTACAGCGTACCCGTGGCGGTCACTGCCTTTATGTGGATTAGCATGTTCGGCGGCAACGGCCCGCTCGCGCTCACCATCATCCTGACGTCCTCGGTTATCTCCCCTATGACGATTCCGCTCACGCTCAAGCTCCTGCTGGGCGCCACCGTCTCGATCGATGTGCCGAGCATGATGCAAGACATGGCCTTTATGATCGCCATCCCCGCCGTGCTCGGCATCGTGATCAACGAGCTCACGCGCGGATGGGGGCACGAAAAACTCTCCCCCGTGCTCTCGCCCGCCTGCAAATTCATGATGATGGGCGTTATCGCCTCCAACTCCACCGCCATGAGCGAGTACGTGCTGCACATGAACGCGGTGCGCTTGGAAGTCGCCCTCTTTATTTTGGTCTTCGCCATCAGTGGCTTTGTCGTCGGTTTTCTGGTCGCCCATACGCTGCATCTGCCATATAGCGAGACGACCACCATGTGCTTTACCTGCGGCATGCGTAACATCTCTTCGGGCGCCGTCATCGCCACGCAGTACTTTCCGGGCGAAGTCGTGTTTCCCGTCATGTGCGGAACGCTGTTTCAGCAGGTACTCGCCTCGCTTATCGGGCATCTCTTTGAGCGTCTGACCGGCGAGGAGCGCGCCGCCCAGCGCAAGCGCGTCGAAGCCGGCCGCAGCGTAATGGCGAAATAGCCAGCCACAGGCGCGAGGCCGAGCCCTTGGCTATGCAAGCGCCTCCAGGCGTGCGCGCAGGCGCTCAGCATCGATATCGAGCGTCGTCTCGGCATTGACCTGGGCCAAACGATAGCCCACAAAGTAGGGCGAAACCACCCAACGTGGAAGCGCCTTGGCAATGGTCCGACCGCCCAAGTGATAGAAAAACAAGTTGTACGACTCTGCGCGACCACCATGGTGCTCGTTCAGGATATAGCGCAGGGCCACCTGAATCGCATCGGCGAAGAGGTCCGTCTCGGCTTGGTCTCTCGTGTCATCGCTGGCGGCGATTCCCTGCGGAGCCGAGACGTTGACCTCGAAGAATCCCATGATTGGCTCGGTTGAGATGTTGACCGAGATTCTCCCCTGTTGCCAGACATTGATGCCTTCAAAGTTGGCTGAGGTCAACGCCGCATAGCCGTCCTCCTGTTCCAAGCCCACAATCTGCATGTGTGGATGGACGAGGCTGCCGCCCGAAAGCGGGCCTTTGTTCTTGTACATGAGCACACTGCGGTACTGTTGGGAATCGATCATCTGCTGCCAACAGCCCAGGGCAAACCGCATCACATGATGCAGCTCATCCGGTTCATAGGTCACCAGGTCGGCGTCGTGATTGGCCGACTCGATCAATACGGTCTGACGGGTGGCCCGCAAGGTCTTGAACTTATTCTCGAGCCAGATGCAGTCACCATCGCGCTGGATGATGTTGGCGAGCCCCTCCGTGTCGCAAAAGGGGCACGCGGTGCCAGGGCGACGGTTATCGTCGGGCTTGCCGTTCGCCTGCTGAACGTCAAATACCAGCGCCACGGACTACGCCTCCAGCGGCACGATCTTGGTTCCATGGAGCTCGGAGACGCCTAGCGCCGCCGCGACCGCGTCGCGATTTGCCGTGGTAATGCCGCCGCCTGGAAGGATGGTCAAACGATCGCCCGCGTACTCAATCAAGCGGGCCAGGTTTTCGAAGTTGTCCTCGATCGACGTACCGGCAGCACCACCGTGCGTCAGAATGCGCGTAACGCCGCAATCGGCAAGTGTATCAATCGCATCGAGCTGAGCCTCGGGCGAGAGCTGGTCAAATGCCATGTGGAAGGTGATGTCAAGGGGCTCGCGCTTGCACTCCTCGGTCGCGCAGCCCGTAGCCATAACGAAGGCGCCGAGGGTGAGCTCGTCGAGCGCCCAGCCGCCGGCACAGGGCTTGCAGCAGCCAAAGACCAGGCCGTCAACGCCGGCACTCACAGCAAGGCCCAGGTCCATCTCCATCATGCGCAGCTCATCCTGGTTGTAGTGAAAGTCGCCGCCACGCGGACGGATCATGCACATCACCCGTGCATCGTGTTCGTGGGCATAGTTGGTCGTAGCGCTGATAACGCCGGCCGAGGGCGTGGTACCACCGACGGCAAGGTTATCGCACAGCTCGATGCGCCCCGCACCGGCCTCGATAGCCGCCGGCACCCGCTCAAAGTTCTCGGCACAAAACTCGTACAGCATAGATAGGCCCCCAAAGACAGCAGATGTTTTCCGACGGGCATTGTCACACATCCCCATGAAGTTGCGGTGGAATAGGGACTGTTTTGGCGTCTAGCGCCCCCATTTAGTCCCTATTTCACCGCAACTTAAAAGGGGGCGCTGACCGGGTTGGTCAGCGCCCCCTTTGTTGAATGGATTAACCGCCCAGATAGGCCTTGCGGACGTTATCGTCGTGCAGCAGCTCTTGACCGGTGCCGGTCATGGTGATCTTGCCGGTCTCGAGTACATAGCCGCGTGTAGCGATGGAAAGTGCCATCTGCGCGTTCTGCTCGACCAGAAGCACCGTGGTGCCGGCCTTGTGCAGGTCCTCGACGATCTGGAAGATCTGCTCAATCAGAATCGGCGCCAGACCCATGGAGGGCTCATCGAGCATGAGCAGCTTAGGGTTGCTCATAAGGGCGCGGCCCATAACGAGCATCTGCTGCTCGCCGCCCGAAAGGGTGCCGGCGACCTGGCGACGGCGCTCCTTTAGGCGCGGGAACTGCTCGTAGACGCGCTCGAGGCCCGGAGCCACCGTGGACTTGGGCTGCGTATAGGCACCCATTTCCAGGTTCTCCTCGACCGTCATCTGCAAAAAGGCGCGACGGCCCTCGGGAACCTGAGCCAGGCCCTTGCCCACCAGCTTGTCGGCAGGCGTATGGGTAATGTCCTCGCCCATAAACTTGATGGAGCCGGTCTTGGAACGCAGCAGGCCCGAGACGGTCTTAAGCGTCGTGGACTTGCCGGCGCCGTTGGCACCAATCAAGGCCACGATCTCGCCCTCGTTGACGTTAAAGGAGATGTCCTTGATGGCGTGGATGGCGCCGTACCAGACGTTGATGTTGTAGACGGAAAGCATCGGCTCTGCCATTTAGTTCTCCCCCTTATCCTGCTTGCCCAGATATGCCTCGATAACGGCGTCGTTGTTCTGGATCTCCTCGGCCGTACCCTTGGCAATGACCTTGCCAAAGTTGAGCACGCAGATGCCCTCGCAGATGTTCATAACGAGCGACATATCATGCTCGATAAGCATGATGGCGATGCCGAAGGTGTCACGAATCTTGACGATGTTCTCCATAAGCTCCGCGGTCTCGGACGGGTTCATGCCGGCGGCAGGCTCATCGAGCAGCAGCAGCTTGGGGTTGGTGGCAAGCGCGCGGACGATCTCCAGACGACGCTGTGCGCCGTAAGGCAGCGATCCGGCCTGCTCGTTTGCCAGATGCTCCATATCAAAGATGGACAGCAGCTCCATGGCGCGCTCGTGAGCAGCCTTCTCGTGCTTCCAATACGTCGGCAGGCGCAGCACGCCCTCAAAGCCGGAGTAACGCTCCTGGTTATGCAGGCCGACCTTGACGTTATCCTCCACCGTCATGGTGTTGAATAGGCGAATGTTCTGGAAGGTACGGGCAATACCCATGCGGTTGACCTGGTAGACCGACTTGCCCGAGGTGTCCTCGCCGTCGAGCAGGATGGTGCCATGCGTGGGCTGGTACACCTTGGTGAGCAGGTTGAAGACCGTGGTCTTGCCGGCGCCGTTGGGACCGATCAGACCGGCGATCTCGGTCTTGCCGATAGTCAGGCTAAAGTCGTCGACTGCCTTAAGGCCACCGAACTCAATGCCCAGGTGGATGCACTCGAGTGCAGGGCGCTCGCCCAGGTCACGATCGGGAACGATGGCGCCAGAAGGATACGGGACCATCTTGCCCTTCTTGAACTCAAATTTACTGGGCATCGGCTGCCACCTCCTTCTTGGAAGCAAAGCGGTCCTTGACGCGACCGAAGAACGCCTTGAGCTGCGGGTTGTTGGTAAAAATCATGACCAGGATCAGCACGATGGCGTAGATGAGCATGCGGTAGTCCGAGAACTGACGAAGCAGCTCGGGAAGCACCGTGAGCAACGCCGCCGCGATGACGGAACCGCGCATGTTGCCCAGGCCGCCCAGGACCACGAACACCAGGATGAGGATCGACGTGTTGAAGTCGAACTTGGTGGCGGAGAGCTGCGAGAAGTTACCGCCGAAGAGAGCTCCGGCAGCACCGGCGAGGGCAGCGGAAACCACGAAGGCGATCATGCGGTACTCCGTGACGGAGATGCCTACGGACTCGGCTGCAATCTTGTTATCGCGCACGGCCATAATGGCACGGCCGGTACGGCTGCGGACCAGGTTGAGCACGATCACGAGTGCGACCATGACCAGGATGGCACCGGCGAGGAAGGTCGAGTACGTCGACACGCCCGAGGCGCCCTGGGCGCCCTTGATGATGGCGGTGCCGTCCTCGAGCAGGTGCAGGTCGTCGATCGTAGAGTTGCCCGTGATGTTAAAAATCACGTGCAGGCCGCGGGAGTCGACGCCCACAATGAGGCAGGTGACGATCTCTTTGATGATCTCGCCAAAAGCCAGGGTCACGATGGCCAGATAGTCGCCGCTCAGGCGCAGGACCGGGATACCAATCAAGAAGCCCAAGATGGCAGCGGCGATAGCGCCGACCACAATGCTGATGATCAGACGCATCGGATCGGACGGAACGGCGCTCTCCAGCGCGACGGCGGTGACGATGCCCGTGTAGGCACCGACGCTCATAAAGCCCGCGTGGCCCAGCGACAAGTCGCCCGCGATGCCGACGACGAGGTTGAGGGAAATGGCCATGACGATATAGGCCGTGATGGGAACCAGCTGACCGGCGATCATGCGCGGAATCATGTGGTTAGACTGCATAAAGAACACGATGGCGAAGGCCACGATGCACATGGCGTACGTGACAAAGTCGTGACGCGTCTGCTTGTCTTTAAGAAACTTCATAACGCTCACCTACACCTTCTCGGGGACGTACTTGCCCAAGAGGCCGGCAGGCTTGACGAGCAGGACGATGATCAAAACACCAAAGACGATGGAGTTGGCAAGGCTCGTGGAAATGTAAGCCTGCGCCATCGCCTCGATGATGCCGATGAGAATGCCACCGACAAAGGCACCGGGGATGGAGCCGATGCCGCCGAAGACGGCGGCGTCGAAGGCCTTGATGCCAGGCATGGCACCCGTCGTGGGCTGCAGCACCGGCGAGTAGGAGCACAGGAGCACGCCGGCGATGGCGGCAAGCGCCGAGCCGATGGCAAACGTCATCGAGATGGTGCGGTTGACGTTGATGCCCATGAGCTGAGCGGCGGCCTTGTCCTCGGACACGGCGCGCATGGCCTTGCCCATCTTGGTCTTACCTGTAAAGAACATCAGGCCGGCCATGATAACCAGGCAGGCGACGATGGTGACGAGCGAGACGGCGCTTACGTTGAACTTGGCCAAGAACTCCGGCACCTGGAAGGTGACGAGCGAAGTGAAGTTCTTGGGCGTGGCGCCCCACAGAAGCTGCGCGGCGTTCTGCAGGAAGTAAGACACGCCGATGGCCGTGATCAGAACGGCCAGCGGGCCTGCTTGGCGCAGCGGCTTATAGGCCAGACCCTCAATGAGAACACCGAGAACCGTGCAGACCACACAAGAGAGAACTACAGATGCCCAGCCCGGGAGGCCGAGATACGACGTGGCGCAGAACGAGACATAGGCACCGACCATGATGACGTCGCCGTGAGCGAAGTTGAGCATCTTGGCGATACCGTAGACCATGGTGTAGCCCAACGCGATGATGGCGTAGACGCTGCCCATGGACAGGCCGTTGACCAGGTATTGGATAAAGACCGTCATGTTCCACATCCCCCTTTCGAATAGGTTTCCAGTTGATGTATGAAAACGGGACGTTACATCGTCCCTAGATACCAAGCAAGCAGGGAAGGCCAAAACCTCCCCTGCTTGGGATCAAAACCGCTCTATGTAAGGCGGCCAATTAGGCCTGTACGTACTTGCCGTCGGTGATGACGTAAGCCGTGGGCTCCTTCTGGACCTGGCCCTTATCGTTCCAGGTGAGCTTGCCGGTCAGACCGTCAACGGTAATCTTGAGCATAGCCTTAGACAGCTTCTCGGCGGCCTCGGTCGGGTCGGCGTCGACACCAAGACCGGCCTCCTTGAGGGCCTCGGCCACCGCGTGCACGCCGTCGTAGGCGTCGGCGGCAAACTGGTCGGGGGTATCGCCGTACTTATCCTTGTAAGCGTTGACGAAGTCGGCGTTCTTCTCGTCGTCGGCGGAGAACGGGGTCATGAGCAGCAGGCCCTCGGCAAGAGAGGTATCGAAGCCCTCAACGCCCAGGATGCCGTCCATGCCGTCGCAGCCCATCATCTTGACGTCGTAGCCCATGTCCTTGGCGTTCTTGAGCAGGACGGACGCCGGCGTGTAGTAGATCGGCGCAAAGATCATGGTGGCGCCGGCCTGCTTGGCCTTGGTCAGCTGGTTGGTAAAGCTCGTGGCGGAGTCGTCCTTAAAGGTCTCCTCGTCAACAACCTCGAGCTTGGACTCAGCGGCCTGGGCCTTAAAGGAATCTGCGATACCCGAAGAATAGGCGTCGCCGGAGTTATAGAACAGCACGAACTTCTCGTCCGCATACTTCTGCGCCAGGAACTTGGCAGCGTTGACACCCTGGTTGGGGTCGGTGAAGCAAACCTGGAAGACGCAATCCTTGCCGTCGGTGACGTCCTCGGAGGACGCGGACGGGGTGATCATGAACGTCTTGGGGTCGTTACCACACTCAGCGGCAACGGCAACCGACGCACCCGTGGTGGTCGGGCCGACGAGGGCCTGCATGCCCCAGTCGAGCAGGGTATTGAAGGCGTTGACGGCCTTCTCGCCGTCGGCCTGGTCATCCTCGGCCTTGCTGGCAAGCGGCAGCTCCTTGGTGGAGAAGTCCTTGCAGCCAAGCTCGACACCCTGGGTAACGGACTTGCCGTAGGACGCGTTGGCGCCGGTCAGCGGGCCGATGGTGCCGATCTTAAACGAAGCGTCACCCGAAGCGGAACCGCTGTCGCCGCCGTTGGAGGAGCAGCCAGCTAGAATGGACATCGCCCCCAGACCTGCTGCGCTCGCGATAACGCTCCTGCGATTCATAACAGGGTTCAATGACTTACCGGTGAGGCTCGACATGCGGCTCTCCTCTCAAATCTCGTCGGGTTTCGGTAGCCCGACAGGCCATCCTTCGCCGTGTTCGGCGTTCGCAAAATAGTAGACGCTTTAGTTGAGAAAAGTGGCGATTATTTCAACTTTTCTTTTGTTTTGTCCATTTATCCAAAATTATGCGTATTTCTGTCGGTTTATACAGTTTAGCCACTTTATTGTGTGAAAGTATTGTTTCCGTTCTGTTACAAGCGTCCCTGCCCTGATTAAAACGACCTCACCGCTCGCGTTTTGTGCGCACCTAGGCGGCGATGTACTTGCCGTCCTGAATCACATAGGCTGTAGGTCGTATGTAGTGAGCATGTTTCCAATGTTTCCGCAGCGTTTCGGGGGTGCCGTTTTGTGCGACTCCTGTTGCCTGGCGAGCACGCGCCCTCGGTTCACGCTAGAATGCACTCAACCTTTAAGCGGTTAATCCATCCATAAGATGCACGAAGGAGCTATCTATGAGCGAACCCCTGCGCACCGTGAACGTCGGTCTGATCGGTCTGGGAACCGTCGGCGGCGGCGTGGCCCGTCTGATCAAGAGCCACCACGATGAGTACCTGGCAGCCTACGGCATCGACCTTAAGCTGACCCGCGCCTGCGCGCTTGCCTGGGAGCAGGCCGAAGCAGCCGGTATTGAGCGCGAGGCCTTTACAAGTGACTGGCACGACGTCGTCACCGACCCCGCCGTCGACATCGTCGTCGAGCTGATCGGCGGCGAGCATCCCGCAACCGAGATCTTCACCACCGCCTTCGAGAACGGTAAGCACGTCGTCTCTGCCAACAAGGCCTTGCTGGGCCGTCATGTCGAGACGCTCGCCGAGAAGGCGCGCGCGTGTGGCGTGCAGATTAAATGCGAGGCCAGCTGCGGCGGCGGCATCCCCATCGTGAGCACGCTCGAGCACGACCTGGTGGGCAACAAGATCTTGACCATCGCCGGCATTCTCAACGGCACCACCAACTATATCCTGTCGCGCATGGACGCCGAGGGCGCCGATTACGCCGACGTGCTTGCCGACGCGCAGGCCAAGGGCTATGCCGAGGCCGACCCGTCCGCCGACGTCGACGGCTTCGACGCCGCCAGCAAGACGGCGATCCTCGCCTCCATCGGCTTTGGCACCCGCGTGACCACCGACGATGTGTACCAGCAGGGTATCCGCACCATCGGCGCCGAGGACATCGCCCAGGCCCGCGAGCTCGGCTACACCATCAAGCTGCTGGGCATCGCACGCAACACCGACGCCGGCGTCGACGTCCGCGTGCATCCCACGCTGATTCCCGCCGACCACATGCTTGCCAAGGTCAACGGCGCCATGAACGCTGTCTACGTGGTAGGCGACGCCGTGGGCGAGACCATGTTCTACGGTGCCGGCGCAGGCTCCTTCCCCACCGCGAGCGCCGTCGTGGGCGATATCCTGTCGCTCTCCGAGCAAATCAGCCGCGGCGTGGCTCCGCTGCCCGAGATTGAGCCCTATGGCCACAACCTCGCCTTTAAGCCCATGGACGAGCTCCAGACCAAGTACTATGTGCGCCTGAAGGTCGCCGACCGCGTGGGCGCCCTGTCCGAGACGGTCGACATCTTTGCCAAGCACAACATCTCGATCTCGCTCATCAACCAGGTCGAGGACGGCAAGTCGGGCGTCAACGATGCCTGCTCGGTCATCTTCCTGACGCATCGCGCGCTCGAGAAGGACGTCCAGGCTGCCGCGGCCGAGCTTGCCAGCGTCGGCTGTGTGGCCGAGGTCGCCAACGTCCTGCGCATCGAGGACGTTGAGGCTTGGACCGAAGGCGTCATGGCGAACTAGTTCGGTTTACACCCCACAACGCATTTGCTCGAAGGGCTCCCGTCCGATGTGGGATGGGAGCCTTTTTGTCTCCTGCCCTAAGCACAACGACAGGGCACATTTGCGCGAGCCGCTCATCGGTAACGCGGGCTACCGTTCACCGATATGCAAACACGGCCGATTCCAGTTACGGCTACGCTGTGCTGCGAATGTCCGCCCGCGATGAGAGGAAATACCATGTTGCTCGAGGGCAAGAAAGCAATCATCACCGGAGGCACGCGCGGTATCGGCTATGCCATCGCCTGCCGTTTTATCGAGGAAGGCGCCGCCGTCACCGTCTTTGGCTCGCGTCAGGAGACCGCCGATGCGGCCGTTGAGAAGCTGACAGCCGCCTATCCCGACGCCAAGGTCTGGGGCCGCTCCTGCGACCTCACCTCACTCGAAGCCGTGACCGAGGCCTTTACCCAGGCTGCAGCCGACATGGGCGGCTTGGACACGGTCGTCAACAATGCCGGCATCTCCCAGCGTTCACCCCTCTTGGACTACACGGCCGAGGAGTTCGCAAAGGTCATGGACCTTAACGTCGTCGCCGTCTTTAATGGCCACCAAGCTGCCGCCAAGATCATGACCGAGGCCGGCCACGGCGGCACCATCACTACCACGAGCTCGATGGTTGCCAAGTACGGCCAGCCCTCTGGCGTCGGCTATCCAACGTCCAAGTTTGCCGTCAACGGCATGGTCCAGTCGCTCTCGCGCGAGCTCGCCCCCATGGGCATTCGCGTCAATGCCGTAGCACCCGGTGTAACCAAAACCGACATGGTCGCCAACCTGCCTGAAGAGGTTATTAAGCCCATCGTCGCCACCATTCCGCTGGGTCGCATGGGCGAGCCCGAGGATGTCGCCAACGCCTTTGTTTTCCTGGCGAGCGACATGTCCTCCTACGTCACGGGCGCCGTGCTCCCCGTCGACGGAGCCGCCCGCTCTTAAGGGACCACAAGCCTCAGCTCCCAGCCTCAACATAGTCCAACAAAGAAGGCGCGCCGTCTGCATCAACTGCAGGCAGCGCGCCTTCTTCTGTTTGAAAGGGAAGCTGTGTCCCGCAGTCCCGACTCAGACCGGGACGCAGCTTCCCTCAGGGCCATGTTTCGGAAAGAGCGCCCCGTTTTGAACGCCGATTCTGGGATACCGTTTCCGCAACGGGTCTCTCGCGGAAACTGCATCCCACTCTGAGCGCCCATTCCGGGACACAGTTTCCCAACGGCCCCCGTTTCGGAAACCACATCCCGTTCCGAGCCTTCAAAGCGGGACGCGGCTTCCCCGAGAGAGTATCGACTACTTGCCGTCGTCGTCCTCGGCTTCTTCTCTTGCATAGAGCTCCAACATGCGGCGGCGGTATTCGCGCACGGCGAGCTTGGCGCGCTCCAGGCGGCGACGCTCGCGCGGGGTCAGCTCGGACGGGTCGACCTCATCACCATAGGTCTTATCGGCAAGAAGATGCGCCGCGTCCACGATGCGGGCATCGATGTGGCCGCTCGCCGCCTCGGCGGAAAGACGCTCGGCAATCGTATCGAGCGTAGGCAAGCCCTCGAATACGCGACCATGGCCATGCGAAGTCAGCAGCTCGTGCTCACGTGCGAGCAGGCTCGCCAAATCGTGATGGGCGCGCAGGATGTCGAGCGCATCGGATGGATGCTCGGCAACTTCTGCCACGGCGGCGACCGGCGCGGCGTCGACCACGCGGTAGAAGAGCTGCGCGAGCAACGGCATCAAGAACACCGTGATGGCACCGGCAGCAACCATGACCGACGCAATATCTTGCGACAGCGCGCCCGCGTTGACGGCAACGCTTGTCACGGCAACGATGATCGGCAGCGCCGTGGTGCAGTACAGGGCCACGGTAATGCGACCATACGCCGACACATCGCGCGTCGCAGGACAAATGCTCATAGAAATAAGAATGGGCACGGCACGAATAATCAACAACGCCACGATAAAGCCCACGAGCAGACCCGGGCGCGACGCCACGGCCGTCAGATCGATCTTTGCGCCCGATACGGTAAAGAATACCGGAATCAAAAAGCCGTAGGCCAGGCCGTCGAGCTTGGTCTCGAGCGTATGGTTGCCCTCGGGGATGATATAGCGCAGGACAAAGCCGGCGGCAAAAGAACCCAACACGATGTCGAGATCAAAGACAGCCGAGAACGCCACGAGCGTGACCAGGATGAGCACCGTCAGGCGCACGAAGGTCTGCGACGTGGTATCGGCGCGTTCCTCGACAAACGCAAAGAAGCGGCTGCCGACGCGCTTGGAGCGGCTCGGGACCACGGCCAGCAACACGCAGACCACCGCAAACAAGCCAAGGATTACAAGCGTTTGGATGCCGGTGCGGGCAGACAGCAGCACCGACATGGCGAGCACGGGACCGAGCTCGCCCCAAGTGCCATACGCGAGAATCGAGTCGCCCACACGCGTGCCGGTGAGCGAGCGCTCGCGCATGATGGGCACAAGCGTACCGAGCGCCGTGGAAGTAAGGGCAAGCGTCACGGCGATACCGTCGAAATGACTGACCGAGAACCACGGGGTGAAGCGCACGGCAAGCCAGGCGATACCAAACGTGACGACCCACGTCGCCAAGCCGTAGCGCCCCTCCACACCCGTGATGCTCTTGGGGTCGATCTCAAAGCCGGCAAGCAGGAACAAAAAGGCCAGGCCGAGCTCGGACACGAGCGAGACCTCGGCATCTACATGGATAATGTCGAGCATATGGGGTCCCAGCACCGCGCCAAACACGAGCAAAAAGACCGTCTCGGGAACGGGTTTCCCGGGGATCGCCGAGGCGATGAAGGGGCTTGCAAAGGCCACGAGCGCGATGATGGCGAGTGAAACGAATGCCATGTGATGCCTTTCTCTTGTTTGCGCTTCACTGTAGCACCCTCGCCGTCCTCAACGCGCCGCGAGCTGTCGTATCATAGTGAGGTTTACAAACATGCGGCTCAAGGCGACCGCGAGGCTTGCCCCGCAAACCGACCGCTGCCGCATACCGTACCGTACGCCCAACCGATCAGGAAGGCAGGAACCAATGGTCTCTCGTATCTACGTGGAGAAGAAACCCGGGTTCGACGTCGAGGCTCAGCAGCTCAAGGGCGAGCTGACCGAAATTCTCGGCATCAAGGGCATCGAGGCCCTGAGGATCATCAACCGCTACGACGTCGAGGGCATCGACGAGGAGCTTTTCCGCTCCTGCGTGCCGACCGTCTTTAGCGAGCCCCAGGTCGATGTGACCTACGACGAGCTCCCCGCAAGCGATGGCGCCGTCTTTGCCGTCGAATTCCTGCCTGGCCAGTTTGACCAGCGCGCCGACTCCGCCAGCGAGTGCGTGCAGCTCATCAGCCAGGGCGAGCGCCCCGCCGTGCGCTCCGCCAAGGTCTATATGATCTCGGGCGCTCTGGACGAGGCCGCCATCGATGCCATCAAGCACTACGTGGTGAACCCCGTCGAGGCGCGCATCGCCTCGCTCGACCTGCCCGAGACTCTGTACATGGAGACCCCCGAGCCCCAGCCCGTCGAGGTGCTCGACGGCTTCCGCGAGCTCGATGAGGCCGGCCTTGCCGCCTTTATCGCCGATCGCGGCCTTGCCATGGACGAGGCAGACATCGCCTTCTGCCAGCAGTACTTCCGCGATGAGGATCGCGACCCCACCATCACCGAAATCCGCGTGATCGACACCTACTGGTCCGATCACTGCCGCCATACCACCTTCGGCACCGTCCTGGACGACGTGACGATCGACGACGCCGTGGTGCAGCAGGCCTTCGACCGCTACATGGAGATGCGCCACGAGCTCGGCCGCGACGCCAAGCCCGTCTGCCTCATGGACATGGGCACCATCGGCGCTAAGTACCTTAAGAAGACCGGCGTCATGACCGATGTCGATGAGTCCGAGGAAATCAACGCCTGCACCGTCAAGGTGAAGGTCGATGTCGACGGCGAGGACCAGGACTGGCTGTTCCTGTTTAAGAACGAGACCCACAACCACCCGACCGAGATCGAGCCCTTCGGCGGTGCCGCCACCTGCGTGGGCGGCGCCATCCGCGACCCGCTCTCGGGCCGCAGCTACGTGTACCAGGCCATGCGTGTCACCGGCGCCGGCGACCCCACCGTCCCCGTGTCCGAGACGCTCGAGGGCAAGCTGCCGCAGCGCAAGCTCGTAACCACCGCTGCCGCCGGCTACTCCAGCTACGGCAACCAGATCGGCCTTGCCACCGGCCAGGTCAACGAGCTCTATCACCCCGGCTACGTGGCCAAGCGCATGGAGGTCGGCGCCGTCGTGGGCGCTACCCCGGCAAACCACGTGCGCCGCGAGTGCCCCGCCCCCACCGACAAGATCATCCTGCTGGGCGGCCGCACCGGCCGTGACGGCATCGGCGGTGCCACCGGCTCCTCCAAGACCCAGAACACCGAGTCCATCGAGACCTCGGGTGCCGAGGTCCAGAAGGGCAACGCCCCGGTCGAGCGCAAGCTGCAGCGCCTCTTCCGCCGCGGCGACGCCTGCCGCCTGATCAAGCGTTGCAACGACTTTGGCGCCGGCGGCGTCTCGGTCGCCGTGGGCGAGCTTGCCGACGGCCTGTATGTCGACCTGGACACCGTGACCAAGAAGTACGACGGCCTGGACGGCACCGAGCTCGCCATTTCCGAGTCCCAGGAGCGCATGGCCTGCGCCGTCGCCGACGGTGACGTCGAGGAGTTCATGGGCTACGCCGCCGAGGAAAACCTGGAGGCGACCGTTATCGCCGAGGTTACCGCCGAGCCGCGCATGCGCATGGCCTGGAACGGTGTCGCCATCGTCGACCTATCCCGCGAGTTCCTCAACTCCAACGGCGCGCCCAAGCACCAGGTCGCCCACGTGTGCGCCCGCAGCGTGTGGCAGCCCAGCTGGGCCGGCACCACGCTTGCCGAGCGCATGACCTCGCTTGTCACCGACCTCAACGTTGCCTCCAACAAGGGCCTTTCCGAGCGCTTCGACTCCACCATCGGTGCCGCAACCGTGCTTATGCCTTTTGGCGGCAAGACGCAGCTCACCCCGAGCTCGGCCATGGTCGCCAAGTTCCCCGTGGACGGCGAGACCACCACGGCAAGCGCCATGGCATGGGGCTTCAACCCCTATCTGATGGAGGCCGACCAGTTTGCGGGCGCCTATCTGTCCGTGGTCGAGTCCATCGCCAAACTTGTGGCTGCCGGCTTTGAGCACAAACGCGCCTATCTCTCCTTCCAGGAGTACTTCGAGCGTCTGCGCACCGAGGCCGAGCGCTGGGGCAAGCCCACAGCAGCCGTCCTGGGCGCCCTCATGGCCCAAGTCGACCTGGGTGCCGGCGCCATCGGCGGCAAGGACTCCATGAGCGGCTCGTTTGAGGACGAGGCCGGCGAGCTCAACGTTCCGCCGACTCTGATCAGCTTCGCTGTTGCCGTGGGCCGCGCGGCGCGCGCCGTCTCCCCTGAGTTCAAGGGCCTGACGCACCGCGTCGTCCGCATCGCCCCCGCCACCTACGGCGAGGACTACCGCCCCGACGCCCAGCAGCTGCTCGCCGCGTTTGACGCCGTCGAGGCGCTCACTGCTACCGGCGACGCCCTGGCCGTCTCCACGCCCGGCTACGGCTGTGGCGCCGAGAGCCTCTTTAAGATGTGCGTCGGCAACCAGATCGGCATCGAGCTTGCCGAGGATGTGGACGTGGAGAGCCTCTTCACCCCGCTCTACGGCAGCTTTATCGTCGAGCTCGCCGAGGACGCCGAGCTGCCCGAGGTCGCCGACGGCGTTGTCGTCGAGCCCCTGGGTACCACCGTCGAGGGCTATGTCATCGACACCGGCTCCGAGGTCATCGAGCTCGCCGAGCTCCAGGAGGCCTGGGAGAGCGGCATCGAGGGCGTCTTCGCCTACCGCAGCGCCGGCGAGACCCCCGAGGTCGAGACCATCGACTTCCGCGCCAAGGATATCCACGTGTACGGCGGCGCCAAGATCGCCCGCCCGCGCGTGATCATCCCCGTGTTCCCCGGCAACAACTGCGAGTACGACAGCGCCCGCGCCTTCCGTGCCGCCGGTGCCGAGGCCGACACCTTCGTGATCAACAACCTCACGCCCGAGGCCGTCGCCGAGAGCACCCACGAGCTTGCCCGCCGCATCCGTGCAAGCCAGATCGTCATGATCCCCGGCGGCTTCTCGGGCGGCGACGAGCCCGACGGCTCTGCCAAGTTCATCACGGCGTTCTTCCGTGCTCCCGAGGTCACCGAGGCAGTCCGCGACCTGCTCAAGGCCCGCGACGGCCTGATGCTGGGCATCTGCAACGGCTTCCAGGCTCTGGTCAAGCTCGGCCTGGTGCCCTACGGTGACATCGTCGACGCCACGCCCGATGCGCCCACGCTGACGTTCAACACCATCGGTCGCCATCAGAGCCGCCTGGTGCGCACCCGCATCTCGTCCAACCTGTCCCCATGGCTGTCGCAGTGCAGCCTGGACGACCCCTACACCGTCGCCATCAGCCACGGCGAGGGCCGCTTTGTCGCCAATGACGAAGTACTCGCCCAGCTGATCGCCAACGGCCAGGTCGCCACGCAGTACGTGGGCGAGGACGGCAAGCCCAGCATGGATCTTTCCGTCAACCCCAACGGCTCCGCACTCGCCATTGAGGGCATCACGAGCCCCGACGGCCGCGTCCTAGGCAAGATGGGCCATGCCGAGCGTCGCGGCGACAACCTGTACCGCAACGTGCCCGAGCATGTCCCCGGCGACAAGTTCATGCCGATCTTTGAGAGCGGCGTAGCCTACTTCGCTTAATACGTTCCCATCGGGTACAATCCCCTCGGGTAACAACACCCGCCACCGACGCATCCGGTGGCGGGTTCTTTTTTGCTTCGCGCATGTAGAAAGGACATCATGAAAAGCCGCAAGCCGTATCTCGCCACCCTGCCCGGACTCATCCTGGGCTGTCTCGTTTGCTGCGCGCTCTGGGGCTCTGCCTTCCCCTGCATCAAGATCGGCTACGGCCTCTTTGGCATTCCCGCGCACGACAGCGCCTCGCAGCTGCTCTTCGCGGGTCTGCGCTTCACCCTTGCCGGCATGCTGGTCATTGTTGGCATGAGCGTGGCCCAGCGCCGACCGCTCGTTCCGCAAGCGCGTGATATCAAGCCCATCTGCATCTTGTCGCTCTTCCAGACCATCGGCCAGTACTTCTTTTTCTACCTTGGTCTCTCCCGTGCAAGCGCTATGTCAAGCTCCATCATCGAGGCCAGCGCCAACTTCTTGGCTATCCTCTTTGCCGTCCTGGCGTTTCGCACCGAAAAGCTCGATGCGGCCAAGGTGCTCGGCTGCGTACTGGGCTTTGCCGGCGTCGCGCTCGTCAACCTTTCGGGCGCGGACGGCACCTTTGGCTTTACGCTCGACGGCGAGGGCTTCATCCTGGCCTCCACCGTCGCGGGCGCCCTTTCGACCTGCCTGATCGGCATCTTCTCGCGCGAGCACGACGGCGTCTTGCTTGCCGGGTGGCAGTTCTTGGTCGGCGGCCTGGTCCTCACCGCCATCGGCTTTATGATGGGTGGCGCGCTCTCCCCCACGGCGATTGCCCCCGCCATCGCGCTCATCATCTACATGGCGCTTATCTCCGCGGTCGCCTACTCGCTGTGGTCGCGCCTGCTTGCCGTCAACCCCGTCAGCCGCGTCTCGGTCTTTGGGTTTATGAACCCCGTCTTTGGTGTGCTGCTGAGCGCGCTGCTGCTCGGCGAGGGTGCTGGCACGAGCCCCGTTACCGTCATCGTTGCCCTGCTGTTGGTCTGCAGCGGCATCATCATCGTCAACAAACCCAAAAAAGCTTAACGAACTGCCCTTATTTAGCAGAGGGGATTCATGTACTTTAGCTTAATGGAGTACATCGGTGAGCTGAGGGCCGCCACGCACGCAAGCGTGCACCCCTTTTCCTAGCGTATCTGGACGCCGGCTTTCTTTTTCTCGGCCTTGACGCGGTAGAGCTCCGCATCGGCAGCGCGAAGTAAGTCTTGCCAGGTATCAACACTATCGCCGACCCGCGCGTAACCGATGGACATCCGCAATGCATACGGCACCTCGGCACGAGCGAGCTCGTCGTTAATCGCCGAACACAGGTCTATGATGTCCTGTTCCGCCGTCGCCTTTTGAAGCACCACGAACTCATCGCCACCATAGCGTGCGATAAAACCACCAGACGCCGAGCAGACCTCTTTGAGCGTAGCAGATATGACCTGGAGGGCATGATCGCCCTCAACATGTCCATACCGGTCGTTAATTTGCTTAAAGCCGTCGGCATCCATCATAAGCAGATACACATCATCGGCCTGGTCAGCACCCGAGAACAGCGACAGCATATAGGTCTCAAAACGGTTGCGATTGTTAAGGCCAGTCAACGGGTCGGTCGAGATCAGCTGCTCCTGACAAACAATGTAGAGCTGCAACATACTTAACATGATGCCGACACTAAGGCAGGGACCCGAATAAAAGACCTGAAAGACACCGGCCACCAAGGCCGGAATGGCGAAAAATGCCAAGGTTTGATAGATGGCCTTCTTTTGTAGGCTCTCGACCTTGCAAGATTGTATAAACGCATGCAGGGACGTATATATAACGTAGCAGTAGCTGACGATGGGCTGGATCATATAGACAAAACCGCGACGATACGCGCCCTGCGCATCGATATAGAACAGGGCGTGCGTCCAGTAGCTAGTAAACGCCAGTACGACTACCAGCACCGCAGGCAGCGTTACAAACGCCATCCTATAGCGCGCGGTCAAAAGGCGAGAACCCTGCACCGTCTCGGAATAGATAAACCAAATGAGGCACGCGGCGGCAAAGAGCGAAAACGAAACCGCGTTGGAAATCCAGTTGGCAGCAATGCCCAGCGTGCCGCCCACACCGTCCGAAAGCGTCCAGATTATATCGAATAGCATGTACGCGGCAGAGGTGTAACCGAGCGTACTAAACAATAACTGCTGGGTACTCGAGAACAAGGAGTGGCGACTTCGCGCGGCAAGCCCGATAAGAACAATCATGCATAGCAGGAATATCTCAATCTTGAGTGCCTTAACCACTAGACGCCATCCCTTCAATATCCAAGTGGTCAGAATCGCCCGATTCGTGTCTGGGC
Organism: uncultured Collinsella sp.; assembly: GCA_902488525.1. Taxonomy (GTDB): domain Bacteria; phylum Actinomycetota; class Coriobacteriia; order Coriobacteriales; family Coriobacteriaceae; genus Collinsella. Next base: position 38,560 of record CABTWP010000003.1, on the reverse strand, counting down.
AATAAACACCCCTACTCCGCAGGGGTAAGGGGAATAATAGCAGAGCGCCCGAACGTCACTGCAAGACAGCTTTCGTTCGGGCGCTCAAACGGCGCGAATTGCACGCCGGCTTGATTGACTCGCGTCGACGATTACTCGCCATCGATGTCGGTCGCGACGGCCTCCTCGATGGCCTCGACACCGGCAGGCGACAGATCCTCTTTGCCGTGGCAGAACTTCTTATCGACCCAGCCGGTCAGAATCGGAGCCATGATTGCCGTGATGATGACGGCAGTGGCGATCTGCGCATACGCAGTGGGCGCAAGCTCGGCATAGCGCGGGGCGACCTCGGCGAGGGCGACCGGCGTGGTCATAGCCGTGCCGGCGATAGTGGAGCAGGCAACGGCCGCCTTGCCGTTACCACCGCACAGGCGCTCGAACGCAAAGGTAATGGGACCGACGATAAAGAGCGTGATGAGGCCCAGCAGGATGCCCGAAATACCGCCGGTGATAAAGCTCGAAAGGCTCATGGACGCACCGAGCTGAAAGCCGATAACGGCGATCGCGGGATTGGCGCCGGGGACCAGCAGATTCTTGATAAACGGGAACAAGTTGCCCAGGACCATGCCGATAACAAGCGGCAGGATGGATCCGATGATGGTGCCGACGGGGATGTTGGCGAGACCCGAGACACCGAGGATGATCATCGTGACGGCGGGGCCGGCCGTAAAGAACAGGATACCGACAGCGCCCTGCTCGGACTCATCGCCGAACTCGCCCATGATGCCCGTATAGAGCGCCATGTTGCAAAACGTTATGCCGCCGATGATAGACACGGAGCTCAGGCCCAGGAAGTTATCGTTAAAGAAGTACGCGACGCCCAGACCCAGCGCGGCTGCCACTACAAGCTTAGGAATCAGCACGACGATGCCGGTCTTGATGGCGCCCGGCGTGGACTTAAAGCTGATGCCGGCGCCCACGAACAGCAAGATCGCGGCAACGATGGTGTTGGAGCCGCCGCGGCAGGCAGCCGTAAAGAAGCCGCCGACCTCAAAGACCTGCGGGCAGAAGGTATTGAGCAAAAGGCCGACGATCATCGGATAGATCATGATGTCGCCCGGGATGCGCGGTACCTTGAATTTCTTTTGCTCGCTGGCGGTCGCTTCCTGTGCCATGAAACCCCCATTTCCGCTGACGCAGAACAAAAGCCCACGTCACGCTTTGCTACAGTAAAGTTTGACCATGGTACCAGAAGAAGCAGACCGCCTCGGTGAGAAATTCGATTCGTTAGGCCGGGACGATAACGCGTCCTGCTCCTATACGAGGCTCAAAACGATATAGAACACGATGCCCGAAACGCAGCACCACAACATCGACTTTGTCTTGATTGCCACCGCCACGACGCCGGTGGCCGCAATCCAGGGAACCAAGGCAGGCCAGAGTCCCGCGTCGAACGCGCCGGGGTTCACCAAGTCGTTGGCGACCAGCGCGGCAAAGGCAGCGGGCGGGATATAGCCCAGGGCCTCGGTAATGCGGGGCGACAGGGTCCGCCCGCGCAAGGCGAACGCCGGCGCGATGCGAAAGAACGCGATAGCAGCCCACGACGACAGCCACAGAACCAAGAACTCGTTAGCGGGCATCGCGGGCACCTCTTCCGTCAAATACAGCATCGCACGCCAGCGCAATGGCAATGCCGACCACGACGCTTGCCGGCACGGCAATATTCGCGAGGCCCAAGAACTTGCATACGGCGACGGACACCGCGCCCGAAACCGCCGCGACAACGTTACCGCGCGACAGCCGCTGCGAAAAGAGCAGGCAGATAAAGAGCGAGGTGCAGACAAAGGCTGCAATGGCGGTGGGAACATCGACAACGGCGCCGACGATGGCGCCCATCGTACACGAAACGCCCCATGTTGCGATGAGGATCACGTTGAGCACAAAGGACTCGCGCGGGCCCCAATCCTCCCCTTCAACCAACTTGGCAAGCGAGATGCCATATGCCTCCTCGGTAAGTGTCGCGGCAACAGCCAGCGTCTGACGCTTCGAGGCACCCCTCAGATGCGGTGCGATCGATGCCGAGTAAAGCGCAAAACGCGAGGAGATGGCGGCAACGCTCGCGACGATCGATGCTGCCGGCACACCCGCCAGCCACAGGTTGCAGATCATAAACTGGCCGCTGCCCGTCACAAACGTACTGCTCAGGGCAAAGACCATCCAGGGCTCCATTCCCGTCTGCCCCATGATCATTCCGCACGGCGCGCCTATTGCAACATAGGTAAGCATCACCGGCCAGACGGTTCTAACGATTTTGAGCACCATACGCTTCTCATCCTGACAAGGTCTCCGAGCCGCATGTAGCGATACGGCAGAATCATCATCCGACAGCAACCGAGTTCACCTACAATTGCCACCGGATCGAAAGACACAACTTTTTAGGAAGTCATTATGACAGCTATCGATCGAGACCGGGCGCGCGCGGCCTTCAAAAGCTACACCGATGCCTACGACGCCACCAACCCACGCATCGCGCTCAAAATCGAGCATACGTACCACGTGGCCGAGGCATGCGATGCCGTAGCGCGCGAGCAGGGCTGGTCGTCAGAAGATATTGACCTGGCATGGCTTTGCGGCCTGCTACACGATATGGGCCGCTTTGAGCAGCTGCGACGCTGGGACACCTTTAAGGACGCCGAGAGCATGAGCCATGCGGCGCTGGGCATCGAGGTCCTCTTTGGCGAGAATCCCGCCGATGCACCCGCCACGACAAACATCCGTGACTTTATCGAAACCGGTGCGCATGACGAGCTCATCCGAGCGAGCATCGCCTATCACAGCGACTTTCGCCTGCCGGCACAACTCGACGAGCGTACACGGTGCTTCTGCGATATCGTGCGCGATGGTGACAAGATCGACATTATGCGCACCATCGCCGACAGCACCGTCGACACTATCCTCAAGGTGGACGAGAAGACGTTTCTCGGCAGCCGTTTCTCGTCGCCGACACTTGCCGCCTTTGACGAGCACCGCTGCGTCGCACGCGATGAGCGCGATGAGCCCGCCGACTTCTTGGTGGGGCTTATCTGCTTTATGTTTGAGCTCGTCTATCCAGCAAGCCGCGCGCTGGCGCGCGAACAGGGCGATATCTACCGCCTGCTCGACGCACCCTTTGGCATTACGCGCCCCTTTACCAATCCCACCACGCAAGCGACCTGGGAGTGCCTAAAGGACGAGATGCGCGACTGGCTGGCGCGCGCCTAGCGCTCAAGCTGGGCCAGCAGCTCCTCGACGACCTCGACGGCGTCCCCAACAACCTTGTACTGGGCAGCACCGAAAATGGGGGCATCCGGGTCCTCGTTGATGGCGATAATGCACTCCGCCCCACCGATGCCGGCAAGATGCTGAATGGCGCCCGAAACACCGATACTCACGAGAAGCTTGGGCGAAACCGATACGCCCGTCTGGCCAATCTGATGGCGATACTCCAACCAGCCGGCCTCCACGACAGGTCGCGTGCAGCCAAGCTCGGCTCCCAGAGCCTCGGCGAGCCTTCGCATCAACGGCAGGTTTTTCTTGGAACCAATGCCGCGACCCACCACGACCAGGCACTCGGCATTGGCGATCGAGGGCTGCTGTCCCCACTCCTCGGCGGGAATCGAGATCTCGACACGAGCCTTAGCATCATCCGCAAGCGATATCTGGGTGATCGTGCCAGAGCGGCCGTAGTCGAAGTCGGGAGCCTTAAAGATACCGGGGCGCACCGTTGCCATCTGCGGACGGTGGTTGGGGCAAATGATGGTGGCCATCAGGTTGCCGCCAAACGCCGGACGCGTCTGTTGCAGCAGTCCCGTCTCTGCATCCATCGAAAGTACGGTGCAGTCAGCCGTAAGGCCCGTCTGCAAACGCACGGCAACGCCGGGTGCCAGTTCGCGACCAAAAGCGGTCGCACCGTATAGGATGGCCTCGGGTTTGCGTTCGGCTACCAAATCGCAGATCAAGCGGGCGTAGACCTCCGCATCGTTTTGGCGCAGGCGCTCGTCGCGACAGGCCAGGACTTCGTCGGCGCCCGCGCAAACCAGATGCTCCAGGTCACCGAGAGAACCCTCGGGGCCCATACCGACCAGCGCCACCAAACGGCAGCCACGAGCATCGGCAAGCTCGCGGCCCTTGCCCATGAGCTCATAGGCAACGGGATTCACCGTATAGTGCTCGTCGGTCTGCGCGAATACCCAAATGTCTCGGTACGCATCGAGGCCAACCGCACCAGCGGCCTCATCACGCTCGATCGAGATAGCGTTGACAGGGCAGGCGTCGACGCACCCACCGCATAGGATGCAGCCGTCGGTTACGCGGGCGCATCGGCTTGATCGCTCGCCTTCCACTACGATGCCGCCCGAGGCACAGGCGCGAACGCAGCGACCGCAACCGATGCAGGCTTCGCTATCGATATTCAATCCGCTCATCTATGCCATCCCCTCGATAATCTTGGCGAGCTTTTCCGCCTGCTCGGATGCCGTGCCCTCAACGGTCTCGCACGTTTGATCACGGTCGGGCACAAACGAGCGCACGACCTGCGTCGGCGATCCGGCAAGACCGAAACGCGAGGGGTCGGCGTTCACGTCGGCAGCGCTGACCACGCGCACGTCCGCATCCTCGGATGCGCGGATACCGGCAATACTCGGCATACGCAGCTGGCCAATCTCCTTGGCGGTCGTCATCGCACACGGCATCTCAAGATAGACCGTCTCCTCGCCGGCATCGCAGCCGTGAACAAGCGCCAGTGAACCACAGGTCGTAAAGCCCGCGCTCTGCACGCAGCTCACGTCGGTCACACAGGGAATCTCAAAAGCACCGGCCAGCTCGGGGCCGATCTGGGCCGTATCGCCGTCCACTGCCATCTTGCCGCAGATGAGCAGGTCGAAGTCCTCGTCGAGAGCCTCGATGCCGCATTTGAGGGCATAGGTGGTGGCTAGGGTATCGGCACCTGCAAAGGCGCGATCGGTCAGCAGCAGCGCGTCGTCGGCACCTCGAGCGATGCAGTCGCGCAGCAGCGACTCGGTCGCGTGGATGCCCATCGACACCACCGTTACGCGCACGTCCATGCCAAAGCCGATAAAGTCGTCTTTCAGCGCCAGCGCGCATTCCAAAGCGCTCGCATCAAAGGGATTAATGACCGCCTGCTTGCCATCGCGCACGATGGTATTGGTCTTGGGGTCCATCTTGACCTCGGTGCTGCCCGGCACGGCCTTGACGCACACCACCATATGGAAATCGCTCATCTTCACGCGCCCCCTTTCTGGACGAGCTCATCCAAGAGCTTCTCCGAAAACAGGTTGCCGCGACCCAGCTGCCCGTCGGGATCGAGCTGGAGCTTGAGCCGCGCCGACTCGACCATAGCCTCGTGACCGTACATCGTCTCCAAAAAGCCCGCCTTGATCTTACCGACGCCATGCTCGGCAGAAACGGCACCGCCCATGGCCGTGACCTCGGAAGCCCACTGGGCAAAGAGTTCTCCGCCGCGGCGGTAATCCTGCGCATCGCGCGGCAGAATGTTCACATGCAGATGGTTGTTACCGATGTGCCCCCAGGCGGCAGATTCAAGCCCACTTTCGGACAACGTACGGCGATAAAGGGCGATGACATCGGCCAAGCGTGCGTTGGGCACCGACATGTCCGACCCCAGTTTGGTGATGGTAGGATCCGTGCGGCGACGCTCGTCGATGAGCATGTTGACGCTCTCGGGCACCGCATGGCGGAAGAATCGCTGACACTCGCGATCGACCTCGGTGCGCGCAACCCAGGTCGCGTCGTCGTGGCCGCCCGCAAGCTCCAAAACCCATCCCAGGTGGTACAGCTCCTCAGTCGCCTGGGCTTCGTCGTCGCAGTCGAGCTCCACGTAGACACAGACCTTGGCCTCTTTGTCGAGCGCCGGCAGCGAGGCAAACGCCGTCGACTGCTCGCGCTGGCGACGTAGAATATCCAGGGCGCCAGCGTCGAAGTACTCGATGGCAGCCGCATGGGACAGGACGGGACGCACGGAATCGGTAAAGGACACGGCCTTGTCTTCGCTATCGAAAAAGCAGCTCACACCCCAAACGACCGCAGGCGCCGCCTGCAGGGCGATCTCGAGCTCGGTGATAACGCCGAGCGTGCCGCAAGCACCGATAAAGAGGTCGATGGCGTCCATTTCGTCCGCAACGAAATAACCTGAGGCATTTTTTGTCTTGGGCATGGTATATCCGGGAAGATCGAGCTCGAGCGTACGGCCCGCTGCCGTCACGAGCGACAGGTGGCGGCCCTGGGCAAAAGCCTCGCCGCGCTGAAGCTCAAGCAAATCGCCATCAGCCAGCGCGACGTGGAGTCCCGTGATATGTGGGCGCATGGGGCCGTAGGCGTAGCTGCGGGCGCCGGAGGCGTTACATGCCGCCATGCCGCCCAGACAGGCAGACGTCTCGGTGGGATCGGTGGGAAAGAACTGCTCGGGGGCCTCTTGGAATTCCTCGTAGACCTCAAGCGATGCATGGTCCCAACCAGCAGTCGGCAGCACCTTCTTACTCAGCTGCTTGCGCAGCTCCGAGAGCACAACGCCCGGCTCCACGCGCAGCAGAAATTGGCCTTGTTCATCGCGGCGAAGGCCCAAGTAGCGATTCATACGGGAAGTATTGAGGATATGCCCGCCGTGGGGCACGGCACCGGCGGCAAGGCCGGTTCGGGCGCCCTGAACCGTTACCGGGACACGCTCGGCATGGAGCTTTTCCAAAATGGCACGGACCTCGTCTTCCGTTGTCGGAAACGAGATGCTCGAGGCCTCGCCCGATGCGCGAGACTCGTCGCGACCATACTCTTCGAACTCGTCGGTGAAGGGTTTGATGGTTGCAGACACGCGAACTCCCCCTTTAGCTAACTACAGTATTTGCAGGGAGATGTTACCGCATCGTTTCGTCGACGTGTTCGAGACCGTCTCCATAATTGGCGATTTTTACGTTCGTGCAATTCGGCGAGCGGCTTGATTTCCTCGGCAGACGATGCTTTTGACACATATGGCCCCGCCGTCGCCGACCGCGCGATTGTCGCTTGAAAAAAGTTGGAGTATTTTTTGCCGCCTTTTACCTGCGGAGACACCAATCCGTCAAGCATTTGGTCAGCAATTGGTCAAGTAGTGGCTGATACCGTCGGCATCGACAGCCAAAACCGACAGAAGTTTTGGCCCCAGAAGCAGGGAGGTTCCCATGGCATATTACTGGCCCCAGTACGGCATCGCCATCGAAGTCGACGACGATCCCCATCTCCTGCCTTTCGACGAAGAGGCATTCCCCGATACGACGGTCTACCACGTTACCACCGATGTGATCTGCGACCCCGAGTCGTTCTCGGCGCTCGCCCACCGCATCGCGCATATCCACGACATCGAGCTCCCTCCCGACTTCGACGAGCTTGTCTACTCACGCCGCCTGATGCTTCACATGCTCTTTGGAGCGAACCCGTCCACCTTTGCGCGCATCTATACCGCCAAGGATGCCGCATGAGCGCGAAGAAGCCACCCCACTTTGCAGGCCTGGGTCGTCGCAAGAAGCTCATCCTTGCCTGTTTGGCCATCGTCTGTGCCCTTGTCGCCGTAGGACTATACGCTTGGCAGTCGCAGCCCGTACCCGAGGCGGGCGCTTCGGTTACGACGGCCGAGGGCAAAACGCGTCAGGAAATCCAAGATGAGCTCGACGCCATCGTCCGCGACAACATGATGACGATTTCGGTCGCACCGGTCGCTCAGCTGCAGGAGGACGGCAAGCTGCGCGTCAACGTGCAAAACGTCCAAGACAATAAATTTCCCCAGCGATTCCGCGTCATCCAAAACGACGAGACCATGTACGAATCCGGTGTGGTCGAGACCGGCAAGACAATCGAAACGTGCCCCGCCGGCGACATCAAAGAAGGCGAGGCGTACATCGAGATCCAGGCACTCGATGCCAAGACCCTCGACAGCCACGGCAATCCGACACGTGTCAAGGTGCGGGTTGAGCAAGCCGAGAACTAGCTTTTCCGGCCGACGCGGCACCGCACGCAATTCACCAGCATTCGTCCAATCATCGCGGGGACGGCCCGCGGCGAATAGAAAGGAACGACCATGGACATCACCAGGAACATGAACGGAGCCAGAGCGCTCGTCGTGGGCGCAGGGCTCGCGCTCGCGCTCGCAATGGGCGCCGCCCCGACGCCAGCTATGGCAGCCGGGCGCGTTGGAACCACGAAAGTAATGGTCAGGACCGAGATCGACAACGTTGAGTTCAAAGTTCCGACGGTTATTCCCTTCGTCGCCAAGGCCGACGGCACGCTTCAGGGCCCCTCAGAAGACGCGACCACCATCGACAATCATTCGGCCTACGGCATCCATGTCACCAACATGAAGATCGACGCCATGAACACCTGGACCATTGCTGCCGACGCCAAAGCCGGAACCGCACAGAACTCCATCGACTTTAAGGTCGGCCCCGACGGCGCACTCCAGAACGCCAGCGCCGCAACGCAGGGGACGGGCCTCGATCTTTCCAAGAATGCAGCCTTCGACATGGGCTACCAGGGCATTGCCGGCGGCAAGGACAAAATTAAGCTCAAGACAAGCGGAAACGTCGCCCGCGTCACGCGCGACATCTTCCGCGTAACCGGCGAAGGCGATCAGGTTGCAACGATCACCTGGACGGTCGAGCCCGGTGCGCACACGGCATAAGGCTGTCGCCCTGGCCGCCGCCGTCAGCATCCTAGCGTTTGGGCCAGCCATGGCCTTTGCCCAGCAAGAACAGGCGCAGGCCGCCACGCAAGTGACGGTCGACCTCTCGGAGCTCGACCGCGGCGACCGCGAGGAACCGTTGGCGCAGACAGGCGACAGACGATGGCTCTTGGCAGCAGGCGCCGCAGCAGCAGGCGCGGGGACCGCCGGCCTCGGTCTGCACATCAAACGCAGCCAGAAACAAAACACGGACAGGCCGCACTAAATTAGCTAAGGAGACCCCATGGCATCAAAGAACCTTTTGCCCGTCGTCGCACTCTGCGGCGCGCTCGCAACCGGAACGCCCGTCGCCGCTTGGGCGACTCCCGTCATGGCAGACTCCTTACCAGCAGCCCTAAGCTCCGCACCAAATCCGTCGAGTGCCATTGCGTGTAAGCGTTTTTCGATCGCACAAGCCGCAATCTCAACCTCGGGATGCCTTCGTCGTAATACGGACGGCTCGATAGTCGTGGATATCAATCGTTCGAACAAGGCAAACGGCTCCCAGGCGGGGTGCGCCGTCTGCATGTGGCGCTCGGTTGTGCTCGATGCGGATGGCGATCCATGCAATTTAGAGCTGCGCATCGACATCGCTTCGGTCGATGACTCGGCGAACGGAGCGAAGGTCGCCTTCGACGGTACGTTTTTCGAGAAAGGAGGCGGTATATGTCTGGGCTGCGCCGCCGCGAATGCAGACGATGCGCAGCCCACCCTCTCATTCACGGCATCGTTGCGACTGACCAAAGCCGGCACCGATGCCATCGCGGCGGGAGAAGCGTCCCTGCTGTTCTACGCCGTCAGCGCCAAAGACACAAACGCTCATTTCGAGAAGCCAGCCGGATCACTCAGTCTTACACGAGGGATAGAGGCAGGCCCTATTGAAATCGATGCCCACGCGCAAAGCAGGCAACGCATTCTTGCCGACCCGGCGCTTCTCGAAATGGAGTGGAACGGATCCGGAGCCATCGGAATTCTCCCCTCCGCGCTTGACGCCAAGACGCTCCCCTCAAACGACGAACCCATCAACGCAACCATACAAGAAGAGAGCGCGGATAAAGAAGCAGGTGCGGGCGACACGCCGTCGCCGACAAACAGCGCCCCAGCTTCTTTCGAAGCACCGAATGAGCCCGCTGCCGATCCAAACGATCCCGAGCTCGCGGACAGTCTGGGGCTTGCTGATCCTCAAGAGATCGATGAAGGTAACTGTTGCGTGCTTGCCGCACTCGACCACACAGAGGTCATCGACGCTGCGAACATCGAAGTTGCCGCCGCCAATCAGCCCGTCCGCAAGTCGGCTATCATCGCATTTCCCGAATCCATCGAAGTCGTCTTTTTGCCATCGGGCGAGGTCGTGGCCCCAACACTGCTCACCTTGTTGGGCGCCAAGAATACTCGAAACGAAATTAAAAAGGTCACGGTTGTCGACCCTGCAACCACCGCCAAGCTGCGTCTATACGCCGTTGCTCCAGACGGAGGCAAGACCTTGGAATTCGATGGTGACACACTCCTAGCCTGGCGACGTCTGGACATTATGCAAGACGTCTCGTATCAGATCGAACTCGAAGGGTTTGATCGTGCCCGCGATGCCAATATCATCGCCGCGGCTATTGAATCCCCGCAGCGGCTTATGACACTGCGCTTTGAATACTATCCCTATGTCCCGACAACCACCTGAGGCTTAAATGCTGCACATCATTCCTAACACCACTTATATAACGTATTAGATGAGTCGCGATGTGCCTCGCATTTCGTTCTGCTACGATTGCCACGTTGGCATCAATACAGGAGGGCTCATGCCGGGCTTGGGAACAATCATCAACGTTGTGCTTTTAGTTGCGGGCGGTCTTTTGGGATTAGCGGGCGGCCGCTTCATCACACCGCGCATCCAAGACACACTCATGAAAGCATCGGGGCTGTGCGTCCTGTTTATCGGCCTTGGCGGCACCATGCAAAAGATGCTCCTTATCGATGGGAAGGCGCTAGCGACCACCGGCACCACCATGCTCATCGTCTCATTTGCGCTCGGTTCGCTCATCGGCGAGGCCGTCAACTTGGAAGCCGCCATCGAGAACCTTGGCGAATGGCTCAAGCGCAAGACCGGCAGTGAGGGCGATAACGAGTTCACCAACGCTTTTGTCTCGACTTCACTCACCGTGTGTATCGGCGCCATGGCAATTGTGGGATCGATCCAGGACGGCCTGCTCGGCGACTGGTCAACGCTTGCCCTCAAGGGCGCACTGGACTGCATCATCGTCTGCACCATGACGGCGTCGCTCGGACGCGGCTGCATCTTCTCGGCCCTGCCCGTAGCCGTGTTCCAGGGGACGATCACGTTGTTTGCCGGCGCGCTCTCCCCCATCATGACCACAGCAGCCCTCAACAGCCTTTCGCTCGTAGGCTCCATGCTCATCTTCTGCGTCGGCGTCAACCTCATCCGTCCTCAGACCTTCCGCACGGCCAATATGCTCCCCTCCGTCGTCATCGCCGTCATCTACGCCCTCCTGTTCTAAATCTATCAACGCAGCGGTATCTCGAACACCTGTTTGATGCTGTGCTATGATATGAGGTCACCGTAGCTGCGTTCGAGAGGAGGAGCGGTGGCCGACCAGGACATCAAGATGCTCATCGAGCGCATTATGGCCGAGGCCCGGACCCATCAGTCCACCCGCTTCTCAAACGAAATCTACGCAGACGAGCCGATTCTCAAAACCGGCCGACAGATGCAGAATTTCCTCCCCGACCAGTACCGTAAAATGCGCGAGATATCGCGCTGGCAGGATGACCCCAAGGGCGGTGCGGGCCGCTGGCTTTCGGAAGCCGAGCTTTTTTACCGCCAGGGCCTGCTGATGGCCGACTTTGAGGACGACTGTCCCTACAACGGCACCTTTAAGTCGTACTTTCCCACCTACAACGCCATGAGCGACCGGCAGCTGCGCGGCTACTTTACCTGGCGTGCCCAAGTGCGCCGCGGAACCGTCGAGGAAACGTCTACGTCCTTTGCCTTTCTGTATCTCTATGAGCTGATTTGCGGCATTGGCGTAGATGACCCGCTCGACGGTTTTAACAAGATCAAGGCCTTTTGGGATGTCTATCGCGCCTTCGAGCCCGGCATCGACCGGTTTGCACGCGTGTGGTTGCAGGATTACGCCGTATTCCATGGGCTCGACCCCAAGCTGCTCCGCGACTCTAAAACCGTCATGTTCGATAACGCCCTTATCGAGCTGCGGCGCGCGGCACGAGACCTTGTACCGGCACCGGCACCGTCCGACCAGACCCCCAAACGTCGCAAAACCTCCGAGCCCACGCTCCCCCTTCCGCCCGATGAGGTGCGCGAGGAGCGACTCATGGCCGCCATCAACGCCCTCTCCACGTACAACCTAAGTAACTCGCGGCTCGACCGCAGCCACCACCGCGATCTGCGCCACGTGGCATGCGCCGTGTATGTCCGCATGGCGCGCTACTATGACACGCACCGAAAGACCGGCATCGTAGCGAGCTTGTTTGGGGAGGAGACGGCCATGCCCTACACCATGTTTGCCTCGGCCGTATTCTTTGCGCCCGAGCGCCACGAGGACTGCGAATACCGCCTGGATCCCATCCACATCTACCGTTGCCAAAACGGCTTTTGGGAATGTATGCGTATCCATGGTAGTAGGCAAAAGAGCAGCAAGCTCGGTGAAATGATGCGCGCCTGCGACCAACGCCTGCGCCTGGCGCTGGACCCCGCCCATCCCCTTAAGGAAGAAAAGGTCCCCAAATATCTGGCCAAGATTATCGATGACGAGATCATGGCATGGCTTTCGTGGGACGCCGCACACCAGCCCGTCAAGATCGATATCGATCTGAGTCAGCTGGGGCACATTCGGAGCGCCGCTGCGCAAACGCGCGAAGCACTTTTAATCGACGAAGAGCGCGAGGACGGCGCACCTGTGGAAGCCGAGGCAGCGGACTCAGGGCAACCGGAAGCCGAGCCCGTAGCCGACGCGATTGTCGAGGCGGTCGCGGCACCCATTCGGCAGGACGAGACCGACGAGCCAACCATATCCACCGAACAGTTTGGTGTCGTGGCACCGCTTCTCGCGCCGACGCCCGCGTTCGCAGCTGTTGCGCCCGCTGACGCCACGAACGAACTCACGCCTGCCGCAGACGCCTATCTCCGCGCGCTGCTCGAGCACAACGCAGTACAGGCGGAATCGGCGGTAGTGCAATCGGGGCAGAGCGAGGACATGCTCGTCGACAGCATCAACGAGGCGCTCTTTGACCTGGTGGGCGACACCGTAATTGAATTTAGCGCGGCAGGGCCGCAGATTATCGAGGACTACGAAGCAGACGTGAGAGGATACCTAGACCATGAGTGATACCGCATCCGCAGCGCCCCGTGTACCCAAACGCGTCGCCGCCGTTATCCTTAACTCGCTCAAGGGCGGCGTGGTCCCGCGCATCGGCCTTCCCTATATCACCGTGGGTCGCGAGGTCGAGATTCGCGCCCTGCTCACCGATTTGAGTCTCATCGCCGATGGCGGCGCGAGCTTCCGCTTCTTAGTCGGTCGTTACGGCGCCGGCAAGAGCTTTTTGCTCCAGACCATCCGCACGCACGCCATGGGCGAGGGATTCGTCGTCGCTGATGCCGACCTGTCGCCCGAGCGCCGCCTGCAGGGCGGTCAGGGACAGGGCCTTGCCACCTACCGCGAGCTCATCCGCAATATATCGACCAAGACGCGCCCCGAGGGTGGTGCGCTCAACCTTATTTTGGATCGCTGGGTCGCCTCGTGTGCCGACGTCGACGAGTCGGTCGTCAATGCCCAACTGGCCCCGCTCGAGGAGATGGTCCACGGCTTCGACTTCACCCGCATGCTCCGCCGCTATCGCATGGCCGTATCCGAGGGCGATGAAGAGGCTATGAGCCGCGTGACCAAATGGATTCGCGGCGAGTACCGCACCAAGAGCGAGGCACGCGCTGAGCTGGGCTCCTCGACCATCATCAGCGATGACGACTGGTACGACTACGTTAAGCTCATTGCACGCTTTTTGGTCTGCAGCGGATACAAGGGCATGCTGGTGCTCATCGACGAACTCGTGAATCTGTACAAGATTCCCAACGCGATCACGCGCCAATACAACTACGAGAAGATCCTGACTATGTACAACGACACGCTCCAGGGCAAGGCGCAGTACCTGGGCATGATCATGGGCGGCACGCCAACCTCCATCGAAGACCGCCGCCGCGGCGTGTTCTCCTACGAAGCTCTGCGCAGCCGACTCGCTCAGGGTCGCTTTGCGCGAGATGATCTCAAAGACATGCTCGCGCCCATCATCCGCCTGCAGCCGCTCACCTACGAGGAGCTGCTGGTGCTCATCGAAAAGCTCATGCAGATCCATGCCGGCTACTTTGGCTGGACGCCCACGCTTACCGAGAACGACTTGGTGAACTTTCTCAAGATTGAGTTTGGCCGCGTGGGAGCCGATACGCACCTGACGCCCCGTGAGGTCATTCGTGACTTTATCGAGCTGCTCGATATCCTGTGTCAGAACCCCGATGCAAATGTGGCCGAGTTGCTGCAAAGCGTCGGCGGCGACGCGCTGGCGCCGGCAGCCGCAACAGGCGACGCCGGCACCGCAGGCGGCGACCGCAACTTCGCCGAATTCACCATCTAACCTGCCAAAAAGGGACAGGTTTATTTTGGCAGGTTTTATCTGGGCAAACGTCGAGGCAGTAATGCAGCAAGCCACTGCCCACCGCATTGAGAGATTCGTTTTTGAAAGGAGGCCCCGTGAACGCCTTTGACCGCTACGCCCCGTTTATCCAAGACTTCATCTACTCCCACGATTGGGAGAGTCTACGCTCCATCCAGGTTGCAGCAGCTGATGCCATCTTTAACACTCAGGACAATGTGCTCCTGACGGCATCCACGGCTTCCGGCAAAACCGAGGCAGCCTTCTTTCCCATCCTGACCGAGTTTTGGGAGAACCCGCCCGCGAGCGTTGGCGCCCTCTACATCGGCCCCCTCAAGGCACTCATCAATGATCAGTTCGTCCGCCTCAACGACCTGTGCGAAGAGGCCGATATCCCCGTCTGGCACTGGCATGGCGATGTTTCGCAGTCGCACAAGGCTAAGCTCATCAAAAAACCGAGCGGTATCTTGCAGATTACGCCTGAGTCGCTCGAGGCGCTCCTGATCCATAAGCACATGGCAATCCCTCGTATGTTCTGCGACCTGCGCTATGTGGTTATCGACGAGGTTCATTCGCTCATGCGCGGCGACCGCGGCGGTCAGACGCTCTGCCTTATCGAGCGCCTCTCGCGCATGGCGGGCGTGCAGCCCCGCCGCATCGGCCTTTCTGCCACCATCGGCGACCCCGAGCGCACGGGCGCCTTTCTCTCACAGGGAACAGGACGCGATTGCATCATCCCCCGCTTTGAGAAACCGCGCCGCGTGTGGCGCATCTCCATGGAGCACTTCTACAACTCGGGTCCCCAGGCACAGCAGTGGGGATTCGAGAGCACGGGTCCACAAGAAGCCGAGATGCTTGCTTGCGAGCGCATTGAGCCGGCGGCGCCCGCGGCGCTGCCGGCTGGCGCCCAAGACGTGCGCCACAGCGGACAGCTTACACAGGAGGAACGCCGTCAACGTCGTGAGCGGGCACGGGGCAAGGCCGCTCCCAAAGACCGTCGCACTTCCTCGGCCCCCGAGGGCGAAGTCGACATCCCACGAGCGACCGAGCAGGCGCTTCTCAACCCCACCGACACGGCGCCCGACAACGCCGACCCCGGTATGGGCTATATCTTTGAGCATACGCGCGGCCGCAAGTGCCTGGTCTTTGCCAACTCGCGTGAGGAGGCAGAGGCCGTGTGTTCCATGCTGCGCAGCTACTGCGAAAGTCGACACGAGCCCGACCGCTTTCTAATCCATCACGGCAACCTTTCGGCATCGCTGCGCGAGACGGCAGAAGAGCTCATGCGCGACGAGGAGCAGGCACAGACAACCGTCACCACCTCTACGCTGGAACTCGGTATTGATATCGGCCGTCTGGAGCGTGCGTTTCAGATCGATGCGCCGTTTACCGTCAGCTCCTTTTTGCAGCGAATGGGCCGCACGGGGCGCCGCGATCTTCCGCCCGAGATGTGGTTTGTCATGCGCGAGGAAGAGCCCGAGCCGCGCACGATGATGCCCGAGACCATTCCGTGGAAGCTCTTGCAGGGCATCGCGCTCGTACAACTCTATCGCGAGGAAAAGTGGGTCGAGCCGCCCGAGCTCGATCGACTCCCCTACAGCCTGCTCTACCACCAGACTATGTCGACGCTTGCCAGCACCGGAGAGCTCACGCCGGCAGAGCTTGCCCAGCGTGTGCTCACGCTTAGCTATTTCCATCGCATCTCGGCCGATGACTATCGCGTACTGCTGCGCCACCTCATCAAGATCGACCATATCCAAGTCACCGAGGGCGGCGGACTCATCGTGGGTCTCGCGGGCGAGCGCATCATCAACAACTTTAAGTTCTACGCCGTGTTCCAGGAAAACGAGGAGTTCACCGTTCGCAGCGAATCGGCCGAGCTGGGCACGATCGTCAATCCGCCCCCGCCCGGTGAGCGCATCGCCATCGCTGGACACTGCTGGATTGTCGAGGAAGTGGACTGGAAGCGTCACACCGTCTTTGCCACGCAGGTCAAGGGCCGGGTGCCGGCCTACTTTGGCGACTGCCCCGGCGACATCAATACACACGTACTCGAGCGCATGCGCAAGGCGCTCAACGAGCACGCGGCGTATCCGTACCTTATGGGTAACGCGCGGGCCCGTCTGGCGCAGGCTCGCCATACGGCCGAGATTTCGGGTGCGGGGACCAAGCCGCTCATTAACCTGGGCGGCGACACCTGGGTGCTCTTCCCCTGGCTGGGCAGCTACGCCTTTTTGGCACTCGAGCGCATGCTCAAGATTAAATGTGCCGCGGAGCTGGGCCTTCGCGGACTCGACCCGTCGCGCCCGTACTTTATGCAGTTTAAGATGAAGGCCGACGAGGAGACGTTCTTTGAGGTGCTCGCCGCCGAGGCCGAGAAGGACTTCGATCCCATCGAACTCGTCTGTCCTGGCGAGGTGCCTTATTTTGACCGCTACGACGAGTTTGTTCCCGAAGAGCTCGTGCGCAAGGGCTTTGCCGAAGGCGTGCTCGACATCGAGGGTATGAAGCAGCGCGTCCTCAGCTGGCGCGACCACGCCTAAGACCAGTCTTTTTTGGGACGGGGAGACTTACTTGTCGTGAAGGACGGTGCCGAGGAAGTCGGTGTCGAAGGACACGGCTTCGGCAAAGGCGTAGTCGCCGTCGCTGGCGATGAGCAGATAATTCTCCTCGCCGCCGAACTCTGCATCGCCACATGGGACCACCCAAGCATGGTCGAACACCTCAAGCGCCGTGGCGGCACAGTCGCGCAGGAACGTCACATCGCTCCCCTCGTTTGCACTCACGATATTGGCAACGTAGACGCCACCGACATTTAGGCTGCCCCGCACCAAACGCAATGCCTCAACCGTCGCCAGCTCGCGTACGGGCTCGGCACCGCCAAAGCAATCGCTCACGACCACGTCGTAGCGACGATGGCCCACGCTTGTCACACCCAGATACGAGCGAGCCTCAGCGGTTATCACCCGCAGGCGATCGCCCGCCGCGCGCTCCAGCTCGTCTAGGTAGAACCAGCGGCGCGCCAGGCGCGTAATCTCTCCGTCATACTCGATGACGTCCATACGCAAGCCCTCGTGCGACATCAGCGCGAACTTGGGATAGGCAAACCCGCCGCCACCCAGCACAAGCATGCGGTTGATGCCGTGACCATAAGCATCGCGCATCGCATCCTCGGACTCAAACACGTCGTCAAACGCACGATAGTACGCAAAGACGGGCTCCGCCCAACGCTCGCCAACGTAACTCGCGCTTTGGTAGACGCCGCCTTGCACCAATACGCGGACTTCGTCACCGCTCTCGTCGTGCACGCGTTTCACACGCGCCAACCCATTGCGGGTACGTGCGACCTGCAGACAGGCAGCACGAACAGCGACGGCGGCCGCACCCAGCGCCGCGGCTCCCAGAGCAACGCCGGCAACGACGCCGGCAGAAACACTCGGCTTGTTCATCTAGAGCTCCTTTTGCAGATAAAGGCCATGGTCATAAAATCCAAGATGGCGATAGTACTCGCGTGTGCCAATCGCGCTAATCACGTTGATACGCGCATAACCCGCATCCCGGGCAATCTCGCACGCACGCTCTACGAGCAAACGCCCCAACCCGTGATGCTGCGCCGCCTGGCCTTGATCCCCCACGCGCGCCGCCATGCCATACACGTGTACCTCGCGAATCATCGCCTCGTCCGGCGTCGTCGGCAACTCGTCCGCATGCGCGGCAACAAACGAATGGTCGGGCAGCGACAACCGCAAAAAGCCCGCGATCTTGCCCCGCGGCGTCACCCACTGCAAAAAGCGCTCGTAAGTCACCGGCGTCTCGTACGCCACTTCCTCATCAAGAGATAGCTCATCCAAGTCGGCACCCGCCGTGCTGATCTCGCGGTAACGGATCTCGCGCACCGTCGCACCGTCACCCCGAGCAGCCAGGCGGTTCTCAACGAGCTGACGCAGGTTAGGCTTCTTGTTGCCCACCATGATGTCGTCGGAGCTAAAGTCGCGGATCATGCGACTGATACGGCAGAACGCCGGCGTCACCACGATGTCGTTGGCCAACACATCGAGCAGCTCGTCCTCGGTATAGGGACGCCACTCGCCGCGCTCATAGCAGCCCACCAGACGCGAACCCTCAATGAGCGCACACGGGTAGACCTTGACCTCGTCGGGCATAAAGGCCCCCTCGGTCATAAAGCGCTCGTAGTCGCGCTTGTCCCCCTCGGGTGTGGCGCCCAGTAAGTTGAGCATAAAATGCGCATGGATCTTAAAGCCAAACAGGCGCGCAAGCGAAAACGCCTGCTCGATCTGAGCCACCGAAATGCGGCGCTCGTTGATATCGAGCAGGTGCTGGTCGAGGCTCTGGATGCCCATCTGAATCTTGGTGCAACCCAGGCGGCGGATGAGCTTGAGGGCCTGCGGCGTTACAGCATCGGGGCGCGTCTCGATAACGAGCCCCACCACGCGATGCTTCGCCGTCTCGTTGACGCGCTGCTGGCGCTCAAGCTCATCCATCGTGGCGGTCTGCCACTCGGCAACCTCGCCCCACGGCGTACCGGGTCCGTACAGACGACGCACCGCGCGGTTATAGCCACCCACGGCAGCATCCACACGCCCCTGCTCGTCGGTAACACCGCTCGCAAGCTCGGCCTCGTCGGTCGCAATACCGACGGCCCGATAGCGTTCGCGGCGCTCTGTTACCACCGGCGGCAGGGCATCGGCGGGAGCGTCATCGAGCAGGCGCCCTGCCTCGGCACGGCTGATGCCCGGACGCGCCAACATGGGGTTTGCCGCCACACCGGCGACGGCATCGTCATTGAGCGCACGGAAAAGCTCCGACATAAACCACGTCTGATAGCCTTCCGGATAGTCGCTCCAGGTACCGCCGAGCACAATGAGCTCTATCTTGTCGGTCGCATGTCCCATCTGCGAAAGCGCGGTCAGACGAGCGCTCACCTGCAGATACGGGTCGAAGCAGTTTTGCTCCGCACGGGCGCACGCCGGCTCGGCGTGCAGATAGCTTTTGGGCATGCGCAGATCGTTGGAGCAAAACAGGCAATCGCCCGAGCATGGCCAGGGCTTGGTAATGACGGTAATGGTCGCCACGCCCGAGGCCGTTCGGCGCGGCTTCATACGCAGGACCTGCAGCAGTTGACGCTCCAGATCGGAATCGACATTCCACGCAGCCCACCGAACCGGCTCCTCACGTTTAACCCGCTGGTAGAACGGCAGCAGACGGCGCTTGGCCAAATCGCGTTTGTCGGCACCCTCACGGCGCGCCTCGGCATGTATCAGTTTGACGAGCGCTTTGTCGTCCACGGTCTCGCCGCGACGCAGAGCCTCGAGTATGTTCAAGATAATCTGTTCCATGTCCCCATTGTAAAGGCAAAGGCGCCGAAGCCCGTCACAGCTCCGGCGCCTCCATCAAAGAGCATGCCTATATGTACCGATCTCCGAAAACCGCATGTCACTCCGGATCAAACGACATGTCGCCCGAACCGACCTCAAAACGATACGTAGCAGACTTATCGCCGTTATCGAATTCAAGATTCAAAATGGTCTCGCCGTCGTAGCCAAGCGGAAGGAAATCGCTCTCAAAGTCGCCGCTGCCCAAGGTGAGGCTCGCCTTAAAGCCCGTCGAGTTCGGAACCGTCATCTCCACATCGCCCGAGCCCACACTCACGTCCATCGACTTCGCGGGGGCCTGGTAGAGCTCGAACGTCACATCGCCCGAACCGACCTCGGCATTCAGGGTATCGGTCACGGTGCCCGTAAACTCAACGTCTCCAGAGTCCAAAGTCAGGTTGAGGTCATGACACGCAATGCCCGCGACCGTCAGGTCACCCGATCCTACATTCGCTGTAATGCCCACCATGTTATCGGCAACTTCGCGCGGCAGTTCGACGGTAACCGTGCGGTCAATGGCGCGCTCGTCATCGCAATCGAACTGGCGAATCTTGAGCGTAGAGCCCTCGATCTTAACCAGATTCTGAGTGGCGGCATCGGAAGCAGACGCCCCCTTTGCAACGCGCCCGCTTTCGATGACACGTACCGGTCCGCCAGAGACACGTTTAATCTCGACCGTCCCCGACGTCACATCCAAGTCGAGCGATTGGAACGCGTCTTCGTCAAAAGTCGTGCTCGAAAGTTGCTGAGGCCGAGCGGAATATTTACCGCCATCGTTCATAAAATCGTCGTCGTCAACCGCATCGTGCATACCAGAGAAGCCGGATACAACATCGTCGAGATCCCACGGACCATCAAAATGAATCAATGTCCGCGAAATGCCAAAGACAAGCCCGATGATGAGCACGAACGCTCCGATGCCAACGCCCAAGCGCACCTTGGATTCATGCGAAAGCTTCATCATTCATCACTCTCTTTGGCAATCGGCTCAGCGATAGTCGCGGTAGCCACGTCAGCATCAGATTCCGCAGAAGTATCCTTCCCCTGGGCCTTGACCGCCACCGACGCCGAACCAACCTGAATATCCCCGCGCGCCCAATCGCCATCGAGCGCACGCGCCACCCAGTGATAGATGGGAATCGTAAAGAAGATCAGTGCGGCAAAGGGGCCGGCACCAAACAGGAACATCAGCAAAAAGAACAGCAGCCAGCACACGGCCCAATACGGGAACGACTGGAACGGGCCCTTCACCGGAGTCGAGCCAACCGCGGTGCCACTCGTCGCCTGCGCCGTAGCGGCATTGGCGGCCTGCGCACTCCAGCTTGCCGCCTGCGCCGCCTTGGCGGCGGCATCACTCGCCTGCGTTGCCGCCTCGGTGGCGCGTGCCGCCGCCTCATGGGTGCGGGCGCGCTCTGCCGCCTCGGCCTCGCGCTGACGAGCGCGGTCCTCGTTCTCAAACTCGATATCGTCCTCGATCTCATCGCTCGGATTGAGGAGCTCGTCCAAACTCACGCCATAGAGCTTGGCGAGCGAGATCAGGTTCTCGGTATCGGGCGAGCTCTCCGCGCGCTCCCATTTACTGACTGCTTGGCGCGACAGTCCCAGCTTTCGTGCCAGCCCTTCTTGGCTAAAGCCTTTGCTTCGGCGAAGGTCGGCGAGCCGCTGCGCAGTTTCTACATTCATGGTTCCTCCTATGTGATGCCAGCCGTGCCGCCGGACCGTTTTTGTTCTTAAGGCGCCTTGCACAGTTAAAAATCTATCCGCCACCGCCAAAAGCATGCCACCTATTCTAGTGAGATTTTTGACAACCGGCGGTTGCGGGTGCATATGAGCTGCGGAAATGTGTCCAAACAAAGCAATGACCCGTAGCTTGGTTGTCCCCGTTGCGGCGTTAACGGTAGTATGGTCGTATTGTTAATTCCGCACCGCCAACGGAGGGAGTTCCGCGCCGTGAACCGCGATTTCGCCTCATCGCTCATCCAGCTCAACAACACGTTCTATCGCGAGCACTCCGCCTCCTTCTCCGATACGCGCCAGGCCCCGTGGCCCGGCTGGGTGCGCACCATGGACATCGCGCTCGGGCAGCTCGACGTCGCCACGATCGAGCATCCCGTCCGCGTCTTTGATCTTGCCTGCGGCAATATGCGATTCGAGAATTTTGCCGCCGGCGGCGCACTTGCCGCCAAGGGCGTCGACGGCGCAAACCCCTCGGCAGATGCCAGCTGCCCGTTTGAGTTCTATGGTGTTGACTCGTGTCAGGATTTGGCTATCGATGCGCACGGTCACGCCCTGCGCATTCCCAACCTGCACTTCCAGGAACTCGACGTGCTCGATGCCCTTATGAAGCTCAACCCCGCCGAGACACCCGACGTGCTTTTCGACGCCCCGCTCGCCGACATCTCAGTCTGCTTTGGCTTTATGCACCACGTGCCGTCGTGCGAGTACCGCGTACGCGTGCTCGACGCCCTGGTGCGCCAGACGCGCCCAGGCGGCATCATCGCCATCAGCTTTTGGGAGTTTATGAACGACGAGCGCATGGCGCGCAAGGCCGTTCGCGCCGAGGCCCGCGCCGAGCTCACCCCGCCGTTTGAGGGTTACGATTCCGCGCAGTTTGAAGCCGGCGACCACCTCATTGGCTGGCAAAACGACCGCCACGCCTACCGCTATTGTCATCACTTTGACGATCAGCAGATCACCGACCTGGTGCGCGGCGTCCGTACGTTCTACAAGAGCGGCGAGGTCCCCGTGCGCGAGCTTGAGCGCTTCCATGCCGACGGTCGCAGCGGCGAGCTCAATCGCTATGTGATTCTCAAGCGCCTGTAGGCACCGACGACTCGCCGTCGAGCCGCACAGCGTCTTTCGGGCAAACTATGCCTACCCTTTTTTCAACCCATTGACGGAACGCGCAGCTATGCGTTCCATACTTATGACCAAGGAGCCTCATGGGAGCCGTCCACGTTCGCACGCCTAAGAACTTTGTGCTCGAGGAGCGCCTGGAGCGCTACGCCGATGCGATTGAGACGAACCCCGAGGCCTATGTCGGAGATTGGCGCAAGGCCTGTGCGCCCGCAGGCAGCAAGCCCTTCGAACACCTTCATCTGGATCTGGGCTGTGGCAAGGGAACCTATCTGGTCGAGCGCGCCCACCGCGAGCCCGACACCCTCTTTATCGGCATGGACCAGGAGCCCATCTGCATCGCCTATGCCGCGCAGAAAATCTGCGAACAGGGGCTATCCAACGCACTCGTCCTGCCCCGAGGCGCCGCATCGCTGCCACAGCTGTTTGCCGCAGGCGAGCTCGATGCCATCACCATTAACTTTCCCACGCCGCAGCCCAAGGCCAAGTACGCTAAAAAACGACTCGTCCATGTCGACCATCTGATGCTCTACCGCCCGCTCTTTTCAGCCGGCGCTACCGTCACACTGCGCACCGATAGCAAGCCGTTGCGCGATTACGCCCTGGGACAGTTTGCCGCGGCCGGCTACGATACACTTTGGGTAAGCGACGACGTCCGCCGCGACCATCCCGAGCATCCCGAGACCGAGTACGAGCGCCGCACGCGCGAGATGGGTGCCGCCGTCTATGGCATTTGCGCCACACCTGGAGCGCAGCCCAGCGATGAACAGCTCGCGGCGGGCCGCGCGCAGGAGCAAAGCCTAGCCTGCTACCTGCCCGATAACCTCGATGAGCTCGCCTATGTGCCTCTGGGCATGGAAGAGGCCGTCGAGAACTTTAGAAACCGTGCCCGCAAGGGCAAGAAGCGTCTACCGCAAGAGTCCTAGGGGCTTCTGATGGTCGCGGCGTTGGCAAACAAGCGCAAATAGGCGCCAGCGAACGGCCCTCAAACCTAAGTGAGTAGACTATTTTGCAATAGCCAAGCACAGCCCGCATAGCGAAACATAAAACCGCAGGTAGAACCCTTGCGCAAAAGCCATGTGCTCGCAATATCGCAAAAAGTCTACTCACTTAGCTAGCGACTACACTAAACGGCTGGGCAGAACGCCCATTTCCTGCATTTTCTCGCGCGCTGGCACCCCGCGCCGCCGCTACGCCATAATAGTTGGCGGACAATCGCGAGAGAAAGCAACCATATGGCACAGACCACGACAGATACCGCCGCCAGCACCGTCTCCGGCGCCGGCGCTGCCAGCTCATTCTCGGGCGGCACGGGAACCGAAGCCGAGTTTGGCTCGCTCGGCGCGCTCTCCCCCACCTGGTGGGAGCCCGAGGACGGCAGCGAGCCCGAGCCATGGCTCACGCCCGATCAAGCCTTCGAACGCTTCTTTGAATGGACGAGCGATCGCGGCATTGAGCTGTGGGACCACCAAGAAGAGGCCCTCATGGACCTGGCCGCCGGCGATCACATCATTTTAGGCACACCGACCGGATCGGGTAAATCGCTCGTCGCGCTGGGCATGCTCTTTATGGGCATGGCGCAGGGCAAGCGCTGCTATTACACGGCCCCCATCAAGGCCCTGGTCAGCGAAAAGTTCTTCGACCTGGTACAAGTACTCGGCCGCGATAACGTCGGCATGATCACCGGCGATACGCATATCAATACCAAGGCACCCGTCATCTGCTGCACGGCCGAAATCCTTGCCAACGATGCGCTACGCGAGGGCGAGGACGCCGATGTGGGCTGCGTAGCCATGGATGAGTTCCACTACTTTGCCGACCCCGACCGCGGCTGGGCATGGCAGGTGCCGCTGCTCACCCTGCCCCACACGCAGTTTATGCTCATGAGTGCCACGCTCGGCGATGTCACCGCCATCGCCGCCTCGCTCGAGGAGCACACCGGCGCTGCTTGCGACCTGGTTGTCGACGCCCCGCGCCCTGTTCCGCTGAGCTACGACTATGTGACGACCTCCCTCGAGGGCACCGTCGAGCTCGCTATGCGCCGCGGAGAGGCCCCACTCTACATCGTGCACTTTAGTCAGGACGCCGCGCTTGCCACGGCACAGTCGCTTGCCAACTTTGGCATCGCTAGCAAGGAGCAGCGCGAGGCCATTAAGGAAGCTGCCAAAGGCACGAGTTTCTCCACCGCCTTCGGCAAGATTCTCAAGCGCCTGCTCGGCTGCGGCGTCGGCGTGCACCACGCCGGTATGCTGCCGCGCTATCGCCTACTGGTTGAGCGCCTGGCGCAGCAGGGCCTGCTGCCCGTCATCTGCGGCACCGACACGCTCGGCGTCGGCATCAACGTGCCCATCCACACCGTGGTGCTCACCGCGCTCACCAAGTTCGACGGTTACAAGATGCGTCGTCTGCGCGCCCGCGAGTTCCACCAGATTGCCGGTCGCGCCGGCCGCTCGGGCTTTGACACCGAGGGTATGGTAATTGCCGAGGCGCCGGAGCACGAGATCGAAAACGCCAAGCTTATGGCCAAAGCGGGCGACGACCCCAAAAAACTCCGTAAGATTAAAAAGAAAAAGGCCCCCGAGGGCTTTGTCACCTGGAACAAGCAGACCTTTGAGCGCCTGATCGAGACGCAGCCCGAGACGCTCAAGCCGCGCCTGCGCATCACGCACTCCATGGTGATTAGCGTGGTCGAGCAGGGCGGCGATGCCCGAACCCGCGTACACGACCTCATCGAGACGAGCCTGCAGACTCCCGAGGAAAAGGCTAAGCTCGAGGTTCGCGCCGACGAAATCTTCGCCACGCTCATCGATTCCGGCGTCGTCGTTCGCACCGAGGTGCCGCCCGCGCCTGACGCCCCGGCTGACGCCGCACCAGACATCGATTATGCGCTGACGGTCGATCTACCCGAGGACTTCGCGCTCGATCAGCCACTCTCGCCGTTCTTGCTTGCCGCATTGGAACTGCTCGACCCCGAGAGCGAGACCTATACCATGGATCTGATCTCGATGGTCGAGGCAACGCTCGAGGATCCCAAACAGGTGCTGCGTGCACAGGAGCGCGCCGCGCGCGACCGCGCGATGGCAGAAATGAAGGCTGACGGCGTCGAATATGAGGAGCGCTTGGAGCGCATTCAAGACGTCACGTACGAAAAGCCGCTCGAGGATTTGCTCGACGCCGCCTTTGACAAGTACTGCCAGGAAGTGCCCTGGGCAAACGACTACCAGCTCTCTCCCAAGAGCGTCCTGCGCGATATGCTGGAAAGCGCGAGCGATTTTAAGGGTTACATTCAAAAGCTCGGCATCGCCCGCTCCGAGGGCATTTTGCTGCGCTACCTAGCAGAGGCCTACCGTTCACTCGACCGCACCGTGCCCATCGAGAAGCGCGACGAGCGCCTGCGCGACATTATCTCGTGGCTGGGCTTTGTGGTGCGCTCGGTGGACTCGAGCCTGGTGGATGAGTGGGAGAACGCCGGCAACCCCGCTGCACTCGACGCCGCACCGCCGCAGGGCATCGACGAGGTCGTTGCGGACCGTCGCGGCTGCACGCTGTTGGTGCGCAACGCACTCTTCCGCCGCGTGACCCTTGCCGCTCGCGAGCACGTTCGCGACCTGGGCGAGCTCGACGACGACTGGGGCATGAGCGAAATCCGCTGGCAAAAGGCGCTCGATGCTTACCACGAGCAGCACGAAGAAATCCTCACCGACGGAGATGCCCGCAGCGCCGCGATGTTTTCCATTGACGAGTCCGACGAGAAGACCGCGCACGTATGGCACGTGCACCAGATCTTTGCCGACGAGGATGGCGACCACGATTTTGGCATCATGGGCGATGTCGATCTGGACGCCACGCAAGACGGCGGCGAGGTCATCTTCAAAAACTACCGCGTCGGCTTTATCGAGGACCTGCTCGAGAACTAGCCGACCATACTGGAACGAAACGGGGCCGCTGGCAACATCGCCAGCGGCCCCACTTTTGCACTATATGCTATGCCTTACTCGGCATCCTCGACCTCATATGAATCCGCCTCGGCGGGCTCATCGTTTGCCTCCGCCGCAGCCCCGCGCGCCTCGTCAAACGCCGCCTTCATGGTCTTGTTGCCCCACGTGAGCTTGCGAATGGTAAGATCGTCGGCCTTCTTGTTGGCTAGGCGCAGATTGTTCTCGGAGGACAGCAACGCCTCCTTGGTTTTCTGCAGATGGCTAATCGTCTTGTCGATCTCATCGATTGCCGTTTGGAACTTGCGGCTCGCAATCTCGTAGTTGCGGCCGAAATCATTCTTGAACTTCTCCATCTTGGCTTCGAAGTTCGTGACGTCGATGTTCTGCTGTTTGTACTCCGCCAGCTCCTGCTTATAGCGCAGCGAACCCATGGCAGCGTTACGAAGAAGTGTAATCATGGGAATGAAGAACTGCGGGCGGATCACGTACATCTTCTCGTAGCGATAGCTCACGTCGACTATCCCTGCGTTATAGAGCTCGCTCTCGGGTTCCAGCAGGGTGCAGAGCACCGCGTACTCACAGCCTTTCTGGCGACGATCGTGATCGAGTTTCTTAAAGAAGTCCTCGTTTTTATGCTTGGTCGCGGTCTCATCGTTCTCGTTTTTCATCTCGAACATAATCGAAATGACCTCGTTGCCGCTCGCGTCGCACTCGCGGAAGATAAAGTCGCCCTTGGTACCCTCGGACGCATCGTTATCTTTCTCGAAGTACGCGTTAGGAAATGCCGTCATGCGCAGACGGTTAAACTCGGTCTCGCAGTGCTGCTCGAGCGACTCGCCCACCATCTTGGTGGACAGGCGGACCTTCATGTCCTTAAGGCGCTCAATCTCTTCATCCTTGTAGCGAATCAGGTCATCGCTCGCGCGCTTGGCCTGCGCAAGCTCGAGCTCGTGTGCCGCCTTGGCTTGCTCCTCGCGAGAATCGCGCACCGCCAGCTCGCTCGTTAGCTTGGCACGTGCCTCATCGCGCTCTCGTTCCGCCGCGGCGACCGCCTCTGACAGGTTCATTTTTGCCATCAGTTCCTGCTCGCGCAGCTGGGCACGCAGGCCCTCGGCCTCTTGCTCGGACTGAGCCTTTGCGGCGGAAAACTTCTCTTGCACCTTCGCGCGATAGTCAGCAAGCGCGCGCTCGGCCTCGCTGCGAGCGGCATCGAGCTCACGCTGCGACTCTGCCGCGGCAGCGGCAAGCGCCATCTCCTGGGCCTTGTCCGCCGCGGCAAGCCTGGCCTGCAGCTCGGCAATCTGAGCGTCGCGTGCAGCTAAATCGTTTTGAGCAGCGTTGCGCGCCGCCGACTCGGCAAGCTTTGCTTCGTCATCTTTGCGCCCAAGCTGCGCACACAGGCTATCAATCTCACGCTGGAGTTCGGCATTCTCTTTTTGAGCATTGGCTCGTGCCTCAACCGCCGCGCGCTGGCTTGCACTCTCGCGCTCTGCGGCAGCGCCCTCGAGCTTAGCGCGCAGCTCGGCAAGCTCAGCATCGCGCTTGGCAACCTCTTGCGCCAGTTTCTGATCCGCAGTGTTCTTCTGCTCGACAAGCTGGGCATTGCGCTGAGACTCTGCCTGTTGCAAGGCAGCCGTCGAACGCGAGCGCTCAAGCTCCAGCGCCTGCTCACCCTCACGCTGGACTGCCTTCACACGCTCATCCAGGTCGCGCGAGAACTCGGCATCGCGCACCTGCTTGACGATATCCGCATAGCCGGATGCATCGACCTTAAAAACTTCGCCGCAATGCGGGCACTTGATCTCGTTCATAGCAGCTCCTCGATGGACGCAAATATCAACCGGCTACACTCTACCGCGCCGCGCGGACAAAAAAGGCGCCGCCGCCATAATGGCAACGGCGCCAGAGCCACCACAAAGGTGCCTGTCCCCTTTGTGGTGGCTCTGGCGCCCTATAGCCCAAAAAAGCTAAGAATCTGATCGCGGCTTACGGGCTTGTAATCGTTGGCATCGAGACCGACATCGTAGCGAAAGATAGGGCGCTCGCGATCGCGGTTGCGTGCGTTGGCGCGGTCACCCCTGCTGTGGATATGCCCATGCAGCATAATGGCGCCACGTGCCTTGCCGTTCCAGCTGAGCATGGGGTAGTGGCTCATAACCAGACGATGGCCCTTGGCATAGCCGGGAGCAATCTCCAGGTAATCGCGCACGTCTTCCCAAATTTGCGGGGCGTCGGGATCTTCCCAGTCGCCGTCATGGTTACCGCAGATGAGCGTCACATTCTTGCATTCGATACGCTCGCGCAGGTGCACGGCGTCCGCTAGGGGCAAACGATAGGTAAAGTCTCCCAAGATATAGAGACGGTCGTCCGCCGCCACGCACTCATTAATGGCATCGGTGACCCTGCGGTTCATCTCCTCGACCGAATCAAACGGTCGATCCATATCGTGCAAGATATTCGTATCGCCCAGGTGTAGGTCGGCGGTAAACCACATCATCGTCTATGCCCTCATTTCGCAACGCGTCAAACTGGTGCTAAGTATACAGACACAGCGATGCTGCGGTTAGCCAAAGAGCCCGCCGAACAGTCCGCGGCGGCGCTTGTCTTGCTTTTTCGAAGCGTCACCCTGAGTTTTCTTGTCCTGCCGTTTCCTACGGCCCTGCTCCAACTCATCGTCATCGAGTAGCATATCCCATTCAAACGGATCATCCGTCAAATCGAACAGGTCATCGTCGTCAAACATGGCAGCTTCCCTTACCGATTAGCGAGCATCCACCACATAGAGGCCAACGCGCACCTGATGCCACGGGCTGCGCTCGGGAGCAACCTGTTGCACGCGGGCCTCAAATACGTCCTCGTGGCCGTAATACATCATCAAGGACAGCGGGCCGACCTCGTTTCCCGGAACATAGCCAAGCTTGGTGTTGCCGTAATAGATCGCAACCGCCTCAGGGTCATGGGGATTATCGCGCTCGGCACACAGCGTCAGCTTATCGCCCGCTTTAAGATCGCCCAGGACCAAGGCGCCATCGGCATACTGAAATCCTGCAATGTGAAATGACAGAAGAACACGTGAAGGCTCGTACATAGCAGCTCCTCTAACAGCCGGATAAACCGGTGTGTAACCTTATTGAGAAGTCTACGGTCCCGTGCGGACACAAATACATCCTGTCTGCGTCCTTCAATCGTTTGCCTCAACGCTTGCGCGACAGAACGCTTGCAGATAAGATAGGAACACGGATGGCACCCGTTGCCGCGGGTCTTGCCAACTCCGATACACGTTTTCATCGTGAGAAGTGGCCGTCTTCGCTTACGCGGGGGCGGCTATTTCATTCGGCCGATAAACAGACCGAGTTCGATAGCCGCAATCAACAACGCCAATAACGAAATAACATCGCTTACGTTCATACCAAATCCCTTCTAAAGGGAGTTGGCCCATCCGTGCTCCATAACAGTAGTCTAACGCAAAATGCAGGTAATAGGAACACTTGTTCGTATTACCTGCGCCCTTTTCTAATGCACAAACATGCGCACGAACTTGTGCTTCCAGCTTGCGTAGGGCGCATACCGAAACGGCACGTCCAGCCAAGTTGCCTTGTTCACGATACTCTTCTTGTGGCTAAACGTATCGAAGCTCTCGCGTCCATGGTACTGCCCCATACCGCTCGCGCCCATGCCGCCAAAGCCCATATGGCTCGTAGCCAAGTGCATGATCGTGTCGTTGACACAGCCACCGCCAAAGGGCACGTAACGCACGAAGCGCTGCTGAACCGTACGGTCCTGGCTAAAGATATACAGGGCCAGCGGCGTTGGACGATCCGTAATAAACGTCTCGGCCTCGTCTAGGCTCTCAAACGTCAGCACCGGCAAGATGGGACCGAAGATCTCCTCCTGCATC
Organism: uncultured Collinsella sp.; assembly: GCA_902488525.1. Classification (GTDB taxonomy): domain Bacteria; phylum Actinomycetota; class Coriobacteriia; order Coriobacteriales; family Coriobacteriaceae; genus Collinsella. Next base: position 8,062 of record CABTWP010000003.1, on the reverse strand, counting down.
ACGGCGTCATCGGGGGTCACGCCGTCTAGGATCGTCGGCTCAATCTTGAGCGACGACTCGCGCGCCGTGCCTCCCAGCACGACCTTATCGGGATCGATCAGCCCGCGCACGCGCGCAAAATGCTTGGCGTTGACGATATGCCCGTAGTCCTCGTTATCGAGCGGATGCTCGCCAAACATACGGCGGGCCTCTTCCCTGATGAGGTCCAGCAGCTCGTCGTGCACGCGCGCATCGACCAGCAGGTAGTCGGGCGCCACGCAGGTCTGCCCCACGTTGAGCCATTTACCAAAGGCGATACGCCGCGCCGCGACCTTCAAGTTTGCCGTCGCATCCACGATGCAGGGGCTCTTTCCGCCCAGCTCAAGCGTCACGGGCGTGAGGTTTTTACTTGCGCGCTCCATGACGAGTTTGCCGACCGGAACGCTACCGGTAAAGAAGATCTTGTCCCAGCACTCATCGAGCAGCGCTTCGTTCTCGGCGCGCCCGCCCTCGACAACCGTCACCAGGCGCGGATCAAATGCCTCTTCACAGATTTGCCTGAGCACCGCGCTCGATGCCGGAGCATAGGCGCTCGGCTTGATGACCACGGTATTGCCCGCGGCAAGGGCGCCAGCGAGCGGCTCGAGCGTCAGCAAAAACGGATAGTTCCAGGGCGCCATGATGAGCGTGACGCCATAGGGCACGGTTTGCGTTTTGCACACGCTCACGGCGTTAGCGAGGTCGCACGGACGCAGGCGCGGACGACTCCATCGAACCACGTGAGCGATCTGATGTCGAATCTCGGAAAGCGATGTGCCAATCTCGCACATATAGGCCTCGTCATGCGACTTTCCCAAATCGGTCTTGAGCGCATGAGCGATATCGGCCTCGTGGGCCCGCACCGCATCGCGTAAACTCGCGAGCGCGCGACGTCGAGCATCAACATCAAACGTAGCGTGCGTCTTAAAGTAGGCGCGCTGATCGCCGACGATGCACGCAATTTCCTCGGTGTTCATGGGCCCTCCTAATTCTCGCTCTCAAACATACCACCTGCAACGACTTCGTACATATGCTCGAGCTCCAAGCGGTCCATTAGAAGCGGAACGGGGTACAGGGGATTGGCCTCGGCATCGGCATGCGCCGCCATCTCGGAAATGTCGGAGCGGCGAATGCCCGTCACATATTTGGGTATGCCCAAGGCGGCGTTCATGCGGTCGACCCAATCGATAAAGGCCTCGGCCGCAAGACTGTCCTGCGCGGTAGCCGGCGCAATGCCCGCCATGCGAGCAAGATCGGCAAGCTTGGGGGCGGCAGCGTCACCATAAGCGCGAAGCATGTGCGGCAGGATGATCGCGTTGGCCAAACCGTGCGGAATTCCGTATCGGCCGCCCAGACTGTGCGCGATGGCATGCACATATCCGACATAGGAGCGGGTAAACGCAACGCCCGCCTTATACGCCGCCGAAAGCATATTGCGACGAGCGCGCATGTCGTCACCATGCTCATAGGCCTCGAGCAAATTGTCGTGGATGAGCTGCACCGCCTGTCGTGCCATCTTGCGCGTATAGGGCGTGGTGCTTCGCCCGATAAAGGCCTCGACGGCATGCGTCAGGGCATCCATACCCGTCTGCCCCGTAATGGAGGCGGGCAGACCGCGCGTAAACTCGGGGTCGTGCACCGCAAAGCGCGGAATAAGCACAAAGTCGTTAATGGGGTACTTGTAGTGCGTCTCGTCATCGGTAATTACCGCCGCAAGTGTGACCTCGCTTCCCGTGCCTGCCGTGGTGGGGACGGCGATGAGCAGCGGCAGGCGACGATGAATCCGCAGCAGGCCGCGCATCTTGTTGATGGGCTTGTTTGGCTGCGCAATGCGTGCGCCTACGCCCTTGGCGCAGTCCATGGCTGATCCTCCGCCAAAGCCGATAATGGCCTGGCAGGCGCTCTCTCGATACAGGGACGCCGCCTCCTCCACATTCGAGACCGTGGGATTCGCACGCGTTTCGGCATAGACCGTAACGCCAATCCCCTGAGCCGTAAGCGCACGCTCGAGTGATGCCGTGAGTCCCAAACGTGCAATGCCGGGATCCGTCACGATAAGGACCTTCTGGATCGAGCGCTTTTGAAGCACCGCGGGCACATCCTCGGCATGCTCTAAAATGTGCGGCTCGGTATAGGGCAGGATCGGCAATGCAATGCGAAAAACCGTCTGACATGTTCGGCACCAGGCACGACGGGCTAGATGCATAAAGGAAACTCCCTCATTTGTTGATTGGTCAACATTTGCTCGACCGATTGTACTCAGCGACGGTCAAAGACGGCCTGCCAATCGTTAATCAATCAACATCTTCATATCTCAAAATTGTTTTATTAAAAATCATTCCTAATAGGCTTCACATTTGGTTGCATTTATGGATAATAGAACTCGTCAAGACGCACGTCCGGAGAGGGCCCTTACGGGACCGGACGAGCGCACAATCGCCATCGATCGAAAGGATCGAATCATGAAGTTTGTTTGCCCCGTTTGCGGTTATGTGGAAGAGTTCGACGGCGATCAGCTGCCCGAGGACTTCAAGTGCCCCCAGTGCGGCGTTCCCGGTTCTCGTTTCCTGAAGCAGGAGGAGGGCCAGCTCGAGTGGGCTGCCGAGCACGTCGTGGGCGTCGCCAAGATGGAGGGCGTCTCTGAGGACATCGTTGCCGACCTGCGCGCCAACTTTGAGGGCGAGTGCTCCGAGGTCGGTATGTACCTGGCCATGGCTCGCGTCGCTCATCGCGAGGGCTATCCCGAGATCGGCCTGTACTGGGAGAAGGCTGCCCACGAGGAGGCCGAGCACGCCGCCAAGTTCGCTGAGCTCCTGGGCGAGGTCGTGACCGACTCTACCAAGAAGAACCTCGAGATGCGCGTTGAGGCCGAGAACGGCGCCACCGCCGGCAAGACCGATCTTGCCAAGCGTGCCAAGGCCGCCGGCCTCGATGCCATCCACGACACCGTGCACGAGATGGCTCGCGACGAGGCCCGCCACGGCAAGGCTTTCGCCGGCCTGCTCAAGCGCTACTTTGGCTAAGCCAACCGCCTGAGACATAACCTCAAGCTCGATGAGGCCCGGACCGTATTGGTTCGGGCCTTTTTCGTGCCTCACGAACTTGTTAACTCCCTGAAATAGAACCGTCTTCGGCATTGGCTTCTCGTCAAAAACTAAGTGAGTAGACTTTTTGGAACTTGCCGAGCACACCATCCATATCACTTTATAAAGCCGCAGGTAAATGCCTTGTTGCAAAACGACCTAGTCGCCAAAGTGCCAAAAGTCTACTCACTTAGATTCGCAGCCGTCCACGATCGAGCCATTTTGTGTCTAACGGGCATCTTTCCGTCGATTACTCCCAATTTTGTCCAGTCAATGAATAGTTCAGACCGGAGTAATATCTCAGCCCTTTGCTCATCCGAGCTTTTATCACGATATTCAGCATCGAGCATCCTGCATATGGCCTTAACGATCGCGCGGAATCTATCCTCATCCGATATCTGTCTGTGTGTCAGGAGAAGCACATCGTAGCCCATGGCCTGAAGGGCCGTCATGCGGTCAGCGTCACGCAAGCCATCCCCTGCGCGTCCGTGCGAGGCCTTTCCCTGACATTCAATGGCCACCTGTCGCCTACCGTCCGGTGAAGAAAGAAGTAGGTCGATATATACACGGGACTTTCCCACAATCGCTCGAGCACTTGTGCCTAGCATCACTTCAACATTAAGCTCTATGTCGCAAAAACCTTCGCCTCCCAGGGATCGCGGCAGTGCAAGTAGCAAATACGCCTCGACCTCAAAAGGCGACGCGGCACCCAATGGAACGAGTTGCGATACCGCCATAAATCTATTGCCGTAACGCATCCCGCAAACATCTGAACAAAAACGGTCAAGGTCTCCGCCCAAAACCAAAGCGTCTCGACGCCATAAATTTGAGGCGGTGCCGTCCTCGGACGGGCAGCGCACCCAACCGAACGTTGTCGAGATCGCGCCCGAATCAATTGCACGCGAAAGCTCCGCCTCAAGTGCCGCAGGCAGAGCGCACACCGCAAACAAGCCACACATCTCCGCCAATACCAAAAGAAGCTGAAGATCCGTCAGATGCCGTGACATGATGAATGCCGTCAGTAGAGGAGACGTAATCAAAAATCCATGCTCCGTTTCCAGCACGGATTCCCTGGGGAGCTCACCAAGAAACAGCCGCTGCCTAATGCTGGCAGGACAAGTCCGTTTGTTTCTCGTCCGAACCAATGTATGCAACGGAAAACCGAGCGCGACCGCAGCCGTCGGGTTGCGGGCGAGATCATATCGCTACCGGTCTTCTTCCGGTCGTGGAAGCGACGGACACAAAGCGCGGACTTGAGGAGGCAAACGCCAGTACCTAAAAGCCGATATGTCACAAAGTAGATCCTTCATAGGCACAGGAGAACACGAATTTCAACCCAGTCAGTCACGCATTGGCGCGAACGCACCAAAAATGGCGCCGAACGGACTGCCAAGTTTTCAACAGCCCTCCCCAACTGGCCAAAAGCTTGTCGAGAGCTGGACGAAGCCCTGTTGAAAACCCCATTTTTTTCTCATGCAGAAGCTTTACGCGGCAAGTGAGTAGACTTTTTTTGAACATTCCGAGCAGGCCGGTCTTCCTGCTTTTCAAAACCGCAGGTAGATAGCTTGTTACAAAACTGCCTGGTCGCCAAAGTGCTAAAAGTCTACTCACTTAGATTGCAGAGTGCCCCCCCATTAGCTGCAATTCCAAGGTAGTTAGTACTTTTGGACTCAGGTCGTCATACTGGACAAGAATATGAGTTGAGTTTTCAGGGGCAGATGCGCCATCGGCACACCAAAAACAGTCACCGATATCGATAAAAGGGATGCTCGAGCGCGTGAGGGCCCGTGCAAAAGTGCTTCCGCCCGTTCCGCGCTCCGCAACCACGGTGCAGTAAAGGCCCGCGTCTGCATGCTCGATCGAGACCTCTCCTGCCGGAAATACCTTCCGCACAAGCACCATCAGGCCATCACGCGCCTCGCGAGCACGAACGCGCACGCGGTTCACATGTCGCTCGTAATCACCCGATTCCAGCAAGCGAGCCAATGCAACTTGATCTATAGAGCTAACCGACGAGGCGTAAAAACCAAGGTCGCGCCTAAACCGCTCCATCAGCTCGTCGGGCAGCACCATGTACGCTAGGCGCAACGCCGATGACAGGCTCTTCGAAAACGTATTGGTGTAGATAACCGACTGGGCGGCATCGATCGACGCGAGTGCGGGGATCGGCTTGCCGGCAAGGCGGAACTCACAATCAAAGTCATCTTCGATGAGATATCGACCCGGCCGTTCGGCAGCCCAGCTCAGCAGCGCATATCGACGCGCGATGCTCGTCACCAGGCCGGTTGGATATTGGTGAGACGGCATCAGGTGAAGGACATCGGTCCCAGTTTTCTGCAGAGTGCTCAGGTCGACGCCGTCATCATCCAACGGGATATGCCGAACTTTGCAACCCATGGCCTGATAGATGCGCGTCAGGCGCAAATAGCCCGGGTCCTCAACGGCATACACCTTGTCGGCTCCAAGCAACTGAACCAACATAGTATCGAGCAGCTGGGCACCTGCACCGATAACGATGTTGTCGGGGTCGACATTCATACCCCTTGTCCCGCGCAGATGGTGAGCAATTGCGCGTCGTAGCCGAGCGGTGCCCTGCGCTGGCGCGGGCGAGAAGATTTCGCGTTCGTCTTCGGATGTCAGCGTCGCCCGTAGCGCGCTTTGCCAAAGCCGCGCCGCCTCCAAAGCGGAAGGAGAAAGTGCATCGAATCGCTCGGCCTGTCCATCGGCATCATGCGCGCTGGGGCCCACAGAGACGGTATCTCGGTCGATGCTCCCCGTAGCCAAAGGCAAAACCGGTGCATCCGGAAGCTCGCAAGCGTAGTAGCCACGCCGCGGCTTTGAGCAAATATAGCCCTCGGCAAGTAACTGGCTATATGCATTCTCGATGGTAATGACACTGATTCCCAGATGACTGGCAAAGGCGCGCTTAGACGGCAAATGCTCCCCCGCCGCAATGCGTCCAGCTACGATATCATCTCGAATTTGCTGGTAAACATACTCGTAGAGCGATGCCTCGCCGCGTTTTTCCAAATTGTAGTCAAGCATGAATTTGTCACCTGACCTTATTAAGTCATTCAATCTGGTATTAGTCTGACCTTGTTATTATCTCGAAAACTGAGTATTTCGCCATACCCAGCTCCCCGATAGGATGTTCCGTCAAGCAATGCACATGCCAACCAAGGGAGCAACCATGGCAGAACAGACCAGCAAAGCCGATCGCGTCAAACTCAATCGCGAGCTCGCGCAGATGCTCAAGGGCGGCGTCATCATGGACGTCACCACGCCCGAGCAGGCACGCATCGCCGAGGAGGCGGGCGCCTGCGCCGTCATGGCACTCGAGCGCATCCCGGCCGACATCCGCGCCGCAGGCGGCGTGTCGCGCATGAGTGACCCCAAGATGATCAAGGGCATCCAGGAGGCCGTCTCCATCCCTGTCATGGCCAAGTGCCGCATCGGTCACATTGTCGAGGCGCAGGTCCTGCAGGCCATCGATATCGACTACATCGACGAGTCCGAGGTTCTCTCCCCCGCCGACGATGTCTACCACATCGACAAGACCCAGTTTGACGTTCCGTTTGTCTGCGGTGCCCGTGACCTGGGCGAGGCGCTGCGCCGTGTTGCCGAGGGCGCCACGATGATCCGCACCAAGGGCGAGCCGGGCACGGGCGACGTGGTCCAGGCCGTGCGCCACATGCGGAAGATCCAAAAGCAGATCCGCGACGTTGTTGCCCTGCGCGACGACGAGCTCTTTGAGGCAGCCAAGCAACTGCAGGTTCCGGTCGAGCTGGTGCGCGAGGTCCATGCCACGAGCAAGCTCCCTGTCGTGAACTTTGCTGCTGGCGGTGTGGCAACCCCTGCCGACGCCGCGTTGATGATGCAGCTGGGTGCCGAGGGCGTCTTTGTGGGCTCGGGCATCTTTAAGAGCGGCGACCCGGCCAAGCGCGCCGCCGCCATCGTCAAGGCCGTGGCAAACTTCACCGATGCCAAGCTCATCGCCGAGCTTTCAGAAGACCTGGGCGAGGCCATGGTGGGCATCAACGCCGACGAGATCGAAATCATCATGGAGGAGCGCGGGCGCTAGTCCAGCAGAAAGGATCGCACATGAGCGATTATGCAGATCAAACGGTCGCCGTACTGGCGGTCCAAGGCGCTTTTGCCGAGCACGAGGCGAGGCTGTCCGAGCTGGGCGCACGTTGTATTGAGCTGAGGCAGGCGGCTGATTTGAAGCAGAACTTTGACCGTCTGGTACTTCCCGGCGGCGAGTCCACCGTTCAAGGGAAGCTGCTTGATGAGTTGGGCATGCTCGAGGAGCTTCGTGCCCGTATCTCTGAAGGCATGCCCGTCCTGGGCACCTGCGCCGGCTTGATTCTGCTGGCTCACGACCTTGCCGCCCATGACGATAAGGGCACGCCGCGTTTGGCAACCATGGATGTACTTGTCGAGCGCAATGCCTACGGCAGGCAGCTCGGCAGCTTTCGAACCAAGGGGCAGGTAACCGGCATCGACGGTGAAGTGCCGCTGACGTTCATCCGCGCGCCCCGCATCGTCGAGGTCCACGGCGACGCCAAGGCCTTAGCGAAAGTCGACGGGCGCATCGTCGCCGCCCGCCAGGGCAACCAGCTCGGCGTAACCTTCCACCCCGAACTCGACGAAGACACCCGCCTCCACGAGCTCTTCCTCCAAATGTAGGCAGAGTAGAAACGAGCGTGGATTTTCGGACACGCAACAAATGAGAGTGGATAATCTCCCACTTTGAGCTTGAATGCAGGCTCAAACCGGGAGATTATCCACTCTCATTTTTTGGTGCAAATGATCCCTTGGGTATGCCGATGTTTTGGTACCGACAGACACTATGACCCAATCCGAGGGCACTAAAAAGATAGGAGCCCCCGCTCGTGACCGCGGGTCGGGGCTGCGACAATGATGTTGAAGTGCCATAGGCGCAGCCGCGCCGCAACGAG
>CABTWP010000002.1 GCA_902488525.1 uncultured Collinsella sp. | reverse complement strand
CCGTCCTCCGATCTCCCGGGGCCGGCCGATCCGGCCCTCAGGGTATCGGGTTCCCACATTCATCCGTACATGTGCGGATGAATGTGGGAGGTGTTCGGATAAAGTCGATAATCAAGGTAGTGCATTTAAAGTGAGAAAAGCCGTCAGAACACTTGCGCGGATTTGCGATGTCCCGTATCATAGACAGCCGTTGACGCCTCAGTTGCGTCATCACATGGCCGCCAGCGTAGCTCAGTTGGTAGAGCACCGCTCTCGTAAAGCGGGGGTCACCGGTTCGAGCCCGGTCGCTGGCTCCATTGCACAAGATAGCCGCCTTCGGGCGGCTTTTTTGTTGCCGATTTCGAGCGCGCATCCGCCAATCCAAGCACAACGCCGTCGGCAACTCCCCTACTCAACAACAAGCCCCGCCAACCGCAATCCCCAAGGGGACCGCGATCAGCGGGGCTCAAACGCGTTCCCCAAGGGAAATCACGCTAGCTCACGAGCAGTTCGTTACTCTTCCCAGTAAGCATCTGCAAGCAGCTTAAAGCAGATCTTCTTGACCGGCTGCGCGCCATCGTCCGGGAACTCGAGCGTGGGCATATGAGGCTCGCCGGCAACGAACAGTGCAAACTTATCGTCAGCAAGATCGCCGGCGATCGAGGCGTCGGAATCGACCAGATCGTAGTCGTCCTTCTCGTCAAACTCCTGGACCAGCGTCAAGCTGCCCGTAGCGACCTTAAAGGCCTCGCGACCCTCGACATCGATCTGCAGGTCGTGATAGCGCTGATGCGTCTCATAGTGAGCCTCGGCCTCGGGACGCGTCGTGGGAGCCATGACGTTCGCATAGACCTTGTCGCCCAGAATCGGATGGCTGCCGACCTCGAGCTGCGCCGGATCGTTCTCCTCGAGCCAGTCAATCAGCACATCGAGGCCCTTGAGCATTCCGCGGTATTCCTCGATATCGCCCAATGCACCGTAAATCATCTAAATCCCCTCTCGGATCGTTTCTTTGGCGGCTACTCGATAAACGCGTTACCGACGCTGTTGCCGCCCACATACGTCTCGACCAGGGTAAGGTCGGGATTGAACACGACAACGTCGGCGTCGCGCCCCGACATAATGCTATCGCACTTGTCGTCGACATGAGCTAGCAAGCGATGCCGGGACCGACGCCCAAGCCCTTACAGCTCGGTCACGACAACGCCGTTGTAGACCTCGTCCCAACGGTCCATGACCAGATGGCCGGTCATAGGATCCATGGCGTTGAGCTTGCCGCAAGTGTTGGCGGTTCGCAGCACCGTCTCGTCGTCTGCGCCAGCAGCGATGGCATGCGCGAAGCCTGCGATAGTGGAGTCACCAGAGCCCGTTGCGTTAACGGCAGGGATATCGGGCGTCTTTGCGCGGAACGCACGGCCATTGTGGAAGCCAACGGAGCCGGCAGCGCCCATGGACACGACGACCCAGGGGATATCGGAGAAGCGGGCGTCAGAAGCGAGCGCGGCGCGGAGCTCGTCCACATCGTCGGTGGTAAAGCTCGTGCCCAGAAGGCCGTTGATCTCGGTCAGGTTAGGCTTGACCAGCTCGGGCTTAACCTCGGACTTGAGCGCAGCCTCGAGCGAAGCACCCGAGGTATCGAGCAGCACCTTGGCTCCGGCGTTCTCGGCAATGCCCGTGATCTTGGCGTAGTAGTCCGCCTCGACGCCGCGGGGCAGCGAACCCGAGATGGTGACGACGTCGGCCTTACCTGCAAGCTCGGTAAACTTGGCGGTAAAGGCATCGAGCTCCTCGGGGGCAATTGTCGGGCCGCTCTCGAGCAGCTCGGTCTGGTTGCCGGCGTGGAGAATGTTGAGGCAAATTCGAGTCTCGCCCTTGATGGGCACAAAGTCGTTGTTAATACCGTTGGCGTCCATGAGCTCAGCCATGTAGGCGCCCATGTGGCCGCCGAGCAGACCGGTTGCCACAACGTCGTCGCCCAGCTGACCCAGCACGCGGGCCACGTTGAGGCCCTTGCCGCCGGCGGTCTTTTCGGGCGTCACACGGTTGACGTCGTCGATGACGAGCTCATCGAGCTGATAGCGCGTATCGACAGACGGGTTCATCGTAACGGTGAGGATCATTTTTAGCTCCTTATCTCGCAGGCTCCTTGTGCCTCGCGATACGAGTCGACAAAACGGAATTACAGGATCTCAATCGTGAACGAGCGCACGATGGTTTCTTTGGGCTTGGCGATAAGGCAGCCGCGCTTATGCTCAAGCACGTCGTCCTCATCGGAGCAGGTCGAGAGACCGCCCCAAGGCTCAACCGCCACAAAATCGCCCTCGGGCTTGCTCCACACAATGAGATATGGGAAGCCCTCAAAGCTCAGGCGAACGCCCTTGTCCTCGCCCTTTTTGGAAAGCGTGACCTGACGACTCTCGAGCACGTCAAAGATGGTCTCCGCAAAATCGAAGAGCTCGTGCGACAGGGGCAGCGTCTTTCCCACCATGGGGTTCTTGGAGCGGTTTGCCACGTCAATCAATCCAGTCGAGGGAACGGCGGTGCAGAGCTCCGCAGCCTCGTCTTTCTCAAAGCGCAACTCGTAGTCCGTATAGGCCTCGCCCTCATCGAGCGGACACCTAAAGCCGGGATGACCGCCGATAAAGAACGGCATGTCCTCGGTGCCCTCGTTGGTGACCTCGTAGGAAACGCGCACGGCAGCGTCCTCGAGCGTATAGCGGGCGACAAGCTTAAACGGATACGGATAATCGCTCAGCAGCGCGGCGTTATCCTCCGAAGCCAGGCACATCGCCAGCTCGCTCTCGCTCTGGCTCAGCAGCTTCCACTCCTGTTTGCGCGCAAACCCATGGCGAGCGAGCTTTACATGATGCCCGGCAAACGTCATGGCGTTGTTATCGCGCAAGCCTCCGCAAATCGGGAAGCAAATCGGTGCCTGGCCGGACCACACGGCGGGATCGCCCTGCCACAGATACTCGCGACCTCCGGCCTCGATCGAGGTAAACGAACCACCAGCCGCGGACACCTTAATAGAAATCGAATCGTTGGAGAGAGCGTATTCCATTGCCCATCCTTTCGAACAACTGCTTTTTGCTCGCAAGTACCCGTCTCGGCCCTAACCAAAGGACAAACCCGCACGTTCATCGATGCGTCCGGTATCCCAGCCATGTAACGGGGTACCATACAGACATTGATGCAATTACAGCTGAAAGGCCTTCTTATGCGAACCATCATCCTCTACGCCTCGCGCCATCACGGCAATACGAAAAAGCTCGTGGACGCCATCGTCGAGGCACACCCCGAGATCGATACCCTCGACGTCAAGGCGCTTGGCAAAAACGAGTACCCCGACCTGCACGAATACCATCTGATTGGCGTCGCCACGGGCATCTATTACTCCGAGATCGACAAGGACATGGCACGAGTGCTCACGAACGTGCTGCAGCCGCAGGACAAGGTGTTTGGCCTTATGACCTACGGTGGCAAAAACAAGTGGTACGGCAAGGATATCGATGGCATCTGCCGCATGAGGCAGGCCATCTTTATGGGTGTCTACGGCTGCCCCGGCTTTGATACGTGGGGGCCGTTCAAACTCGCCGGCGGTGTCCAAAAGGGACACCCAACCGCTGAGGAAATTAAGGGCGCCGTCGACTTCTTCGATAAGATCGAAGACGAATATGGCGATATCATCGTCGAAGAGTACGCCAAGCGCGAGAAGCGTCTAGCATACGAGAAGGAGCATCCTGCAGGAGGCCTGGTGGCCGGCGTCAAGCGCACGGCAAAGAAGATCGCTAACAAGCTGTAACTGTGAAGGTGCTTTTGAGCGTTTAACCCATACGGCGGGTCCGAGCAGATTCGGGCCCGCCGTCTTTTTCTATCGTTACTCGGTAAAGGCGTTGCCGACGCTCTGGCCGCCAACATACGTCTCGACGAGGGTAAGCTCATGGTCGAACACGACAAAGTCGGCGTCGCGACCCGGCATGATGCTGCCGCACTTATCCTCGATGTGCGCGGAGCGTGCCGGCACCTCGGTTGCCATACGAATGGCGATATCGGCGCTGGCGATGCCCCAGTCGACGATGTTCTTGACGCCCTGGGCAAGCGTGAGCACCGAGCCAGCAATGCTCTTGCCGTCGGCGAGCCAGCACAGGTTGTCCTTCATGATGACGTCCATGCCACCACTGGTGTAGCTGCCCTCGGGCATGCCGCCGCAGCCCAGGCAGTCAGTGATGAGCACCGTGTGTTGCCAGCCCTTTGCCTGCAGCAGCGCCTTGATGGCGGCAGGGTTAACGTGCTTGCCGTCACAGATGATCTCGGCGTAGGTCTCGGGCGTGGACATGGCAGCGCCCACGACACCGGGCTCACGGTGATGCAGCCCGCGCTGACCGTTATAGGTATGCGTAAAGCAGCTGGCACCGGCGTTGATGGCGGCGATGCACTCATCGTAGGTGGCGTCGGAGTGACCGATGCTGGTCACCACACCCTTGGCGTTCAGAGCAGCCGCATAAGCAGCGGCACCGTCGCGCTCGGCCGCCATGGCGCTCTTAACGATGCGACCACCCGCAGCCTCCTGCCACTGATCGAAGACCTCCTCGGAGGGATCGATGAGGTAAGCGGGGTTCTGCGCGCCCACGTGCTTCATGGTAAAGAAGGGGCCCTCCAGGTAGATGCCCTGAATGCGGGCACCGCAGAAGTCGGGGCCGCGACCCTCGTCCGCCTGAGCGATGGCGGCGCAGGCGTCCTTGATCTGCTCGACGCCATCGGTGAACGTCGTGGGCAGCCAGCTGGTGGTACCGCGACGGGCGAGCTCGGTCGAGCTGATATCGATGCCCTCGGGATCGTTATCGGTAGTTGAGTGGTTGTAGAAGCCATGGATGTGAGTATCGACCATACCCGGTGCGATCCACGATCCCGTGTAGTCCTTAATCTCGCAAGAGGGCTCGTCGGCCTGCCAGGCGCCAAAGACGCCATCCTCGACCATAAGATAGCCGCCCAGTTGCGGGCCTGCCGGCAAGAAGAACTTGTCAGCCTTAATTGCGTACGTGCTCATATGCACTCCTCGCTTCTAAAGCAGTTGACTGTGGTGATGCTTATACCCAGCTCACGTAAAACAAAAAGCGCCCGCCCGCCGTTATGAGCGGACGGGCGCCCTTACAGGGGGACGCGATTAAGCGGTGAAGGGGTGAATCGTCACACCCTTGACCACGCGGTTGACCGTGCCGGTGGGGCTCGGCGTATCGGGCGTGTTGCCCACGCGCACGGAGTTGAGCAGGCTGATAGCCTGGGCAAACATCACGAACGGCAGGGCAAGGTAGCCCTCGGGAAGTGCCTCGTAGCCCTTAAAGGTGAAGGACTCACCCTCATAGACGGTGGCACCTTCCTGCTGAACGGCGATGGTGTGCTGAGCGATCTCGTCGCCACCGATCTCGTTGAGGATGTCGATGTCGTACTGACGGGTGTAGGCGTCGTTGTTGACGAACACGAAGACGAGCGTCTTATCGTCGACGAAGGACTTAGGTCCGTGACGATAGCCCATGGAGGTGTCGTAGGAAGTAGCGACCAGACCGTGAGCGAGCTCGAGGATCTTGAGCTGGCTCTCCTGAGCAAGGCCACCGAAGGAGCCAGAACCCAAGTAGGTCACGCGGTTGAAATCGCCAGCCAGGTAATCGGCGATCTCGGGCTCACGGGAGATGACCTCCTCGCCCATCTTGGCGATGGTCTCGACCCACTCGGCCTTCTGCTCGTCAGAGGCAGTGTCGAAAATAAGGGTGGAGAGCAGGGTCATGCAGGAATAAGAACCGGTCATGGCGAAGCCCTTGTCGTTGGCGCGCGGAATGAGCAGCGTCAGCGCATTGGGATCATCGGCAGACTCGACGGCAAGCTTGCCCTCGGGAGCGCAGGTGATGTTGAGGAACTTGACGTTGTGGACGAGCTCCTTGGCAACGGCAACGGCGGCAAGACTCTCGGGGCTGTTGCCAGAGCGGGCAAAGGAAACCACGAGCGTGGGATCCTCGGCGCGCAGGAAGTCGCGCGGGCCGCTCACGATGTCGGTCGTGGCGATGGGCTTAAAGTCGTAGAGATCAGTGTTGCCAGCGTGACGCAGGTACGGGGCGCAGGTATCGCCAACGTAGTCGGACGTACCGGCACCGGTGAAGACAACGGACAGACGACCCTCGCCCATAGCGCGAGCCTCGGCCAGGAAGGCCTCGATGGCCTCCTTGTTCTCGCGATAGATGTTGAGCGTATCACGCCAAAGCTCGGGCTGCTGAGCAATCTCGGCCGTGGTGATCTGGGCGCCGAGCTCGGTGAGCTCCTCGACACTCTTCTCGAACATTTCTAATACCTCTCTATAGAAGTAATCCTCTGACGTGCAATTATACACTTCGGTTGGTTATCTGGTAGTAACCAGTTAAATGCAAAGAATCACCATATGGAAACGATGCGAGCACTAGTTACTGCGCTGGTGGTAAACCTTGTATTTAAACTGATCGGCACGAGCAACCGAGAGTGTGTACTCCACTACCTCGTTTGACTCGTTATACGTAGTCCTGACCAAATCGAGCACAGGCGAGCCCTCGACAATTCCCAAAAGGTGGGCATCGGTGGGACGGGCTATGCTCGCATAGAACTCCTCTTCGGCCACGCGAATCTTTTGCTGAAAGTCCTGCTCAATCACATCGTAAAGCGGCTTACGCTCCAGCAGCGGTCGCTTTAGGGACAGAAATTGACGAACCGGTAGATAGCTGCGTTCGACCATCATGGGCATGTTGTCGGCAGAACGAAGGCGCTTGAGCTTAAAAATGCGATCACCGATGCGCAATCCCATATGCTCGGCCAGATTCTTATCGGCCTCCATCTCGCAAAACTCGAGAATCGTGGTCTCGGGTTCTCGACCCATCGCGCGCATCTGCTCGGTAAAGCTGTAGGACTGCATAAGATTGGTTGCTTTTGCCGAACGGTCGGTCACAAAGGTACCGCGACCGTGCTGCCGAACCACCAGTCCTAAACGCTCCAGTTCCTGCAGAGCCAGGCGTACCGTAGTGCGCGAGAGACCATAGCGCTCCGAAAGTTCGCGCTCGGAAGGAATCATGTCACCGGCGCGATATTCATGGTCAATCTTTTCGGTCAGAATATCGACCAGCTGATCGTACAGCGGTTGCTTACGCGCTCCGATCGCCATCCTATCCTCCCTTTTGCTCGAATTCGGCTAACTACCTAGGGTGTTTAGCATTATCTGTCTGCCACACCCGAATCAACAAGAAAACAAAAGCCGCGCGCTCTTTCGAGCACGCGGCTTTTAACATACACATGGCTTAAGGGGTCGGGGTGTGAGCCGCGTAGGGACACACCCCTCAAGCTAGAGCCTTACCAGATGCTCGGCCAGAGACCAAGCGGGCCAGCGCCCAGGATGCCAAGGACGAAGAGCAGGAGAATGCCCTTGGTCGGGGTCCAGCTGTGCTTAGCGAACATGTAGTAAAGCAGCAGCGTAAGCATAAGCGGGACGAGCTTCGGGACGATGGTGTTGAGGGTGTCGGCAACAGAGAAGTTGACCGGATCCTCGGTAACGGTGCCGTAGGTAACGGACTCCATGCCGTTGCCCAGATCGGTGACGCCGCACTCGACAGCGTTGCCGTCGGCATCGGAAGCGGTGAGGGCGTTGCCGTCCTCATCGGTCATGGCGATGGTA
Source organism: uncultured Collinsella sp. (assembly GCA_902488525.1). Taxonomy (GTDB): domain Bacteria; phylum Actinomycetota; class Coriobacteriia; order Coriobacteriales; family Coriobacteriaceae; genus Collinsella. The sequence goes on along the minus strand of CABTWP010000002.1, from coordinate 74,823 downwards.
CCGGCCTCAGCGGTCTCGGTATCGATACCCTCCATACCGGTGAAGTTCTCGGCCTCCTTCTCGGAGACGATCACGGTAGTAGCGGAGAGGCCACGGGTGGTGCCGTTGGGGATCTGGAGGTTGATCTGGGTGCCACCCATGGTGACGACCAGGCAACCGACGACGAAGACGCCCATGATGGAAGCGGCACGCGTGAAGGCCTGCATGTTGGCGGTCAGAGCGTCAATAGCGCTGGTGCCAAGCTTGTAGGACCAGTTCATGAGCCAGAAGCGCAGAGCGAACTGGACGACGTTGAAGATCACCAGGAAGATGATCGGTGCAGCGGCGTTGCCGTTGATGGCCATGTTGGAGGTGATGCCGGCCGTGATAGGCACGAGCGTCAGCCAGAACAGGGCGTCACCGATACCACCGAGCGGGCCCATTGCGGCGACGCGGACGGCGCGGATCGTGGGGATGTCAACCTTGTTCTGCTCGAGCGAAAGCACGATGCCCATAACAAAGGTGACGAGGAACGGGTGGGTGTTGAAGAACTCCAGGTTGTGGCTCATGGAAGCCGCGAGGTCGTTCTTGTTGGTGTGGATCTTCTCCAGACCGGGGATGATGGAGTAAAGCCAGCCAGCGGCCTGCATGCGCTCGTAGTTGAACGATGCTTGCAGGAAGCAGGAGCGCCAAGCCATCTTGTTGAGGGTCTTCTGGTCGAGCTGCGGAGCAGGAGTGAGATCCTCGTAGTGCTCCGGGATCACATACTCATTAGATGCCATCTTCGAAGTCACCTCCGTCAGAAACAGCTGCACCCTTCAGCTCGGTCTGCTGCTGGAAGTCCCAGAAAGCGATGCCGAAGCCGATGAGAGCGAGGATGAGCAGAGCAGGGGTTGCCAGCGAATCGTTGGCAACGGTGATGAGCGCGAGGCCAAAGCCCATGAGGAAGAAGCCCCACATATCGCGGTTCATCATAACCTTGAGCAGGACGGCGAAGCCGACGAAGCGCATCATGCCGCCTGCAGCGGAGAGACCGGTCTGCAGCCAAGTCGGGATGGCAGAAGCGATGGTCTGACCGATGGTAGCGCCAGCGATGAAGAACAGGGTGACGACGACAGCGAAGATCAGGCCAAGCAGAGCCATGGCGAAGTAGTTCAGGCGCTCGATGCCCTTGGTGTCCGCGTTGTGAGCCATGTTATCGGCCGTGGACATAAGCGGGGACATAAGCGTGAAGACCAGGGTAACGCCAAGCTGGCCAAGCAGAGCGAACGGAATGGCGAGGCCGACTGCCGCGTTGGGCTCGAGGCCCGTGGCGATAGCGAGAATGGCTGCCATGATGCCGCCGATGACGGCGTTAGGCGGCTGAGCGCCTCCGATCGGCATGTTGCCGATCGTCATGAGCTGATAGGTACCACCCACGAGAAGACCGGTGTTGAGGTCGCCAAGGATAAGACCGATGACGGCGCCGGTGACGATGGGCTGATAGAGAGACTCGAGGAAGTCAAACTGGTCGATTGCCGCGATGAACGTGACGACGAAGACCAGAGCGATCTGGATGATCGAGTATTCCATCTTGCTCCTCCTTTCAAAATGAATGTACGCACTTTGGATATCACGTACAGAACGTCAGGGTTTCACTCCTGACAACGTGGATCACGAGGATTACGAGAAGAGCTTGCTCGTGTCCTCAACAGGCGTGCTCGGAACGCGCCTGATCTCCAACTCCACCCCCAATTCCTGCAGCTCTTTAAACGCAGCGACATCCTCGTCGTTAACTGCGACGGAGGTGGCGACTTGGCGCTTTCCTTCCGACATGTGCATGTTGCCGATGTTTACCTTCTTTATAGGCACACCGCCCTTGACGAGCGTAAGCACGTCTTCCGGTGTTTCGGCCACGATGAAGATCTTCTGGCGCGGGCTCGCCTTGCCAATGACGTCGATGGTCTTCTGCAGAGAGAAGAAACGCGTAGCGACGCCGGCGGGAGCGGCCATCTTCATGAGGTTCTGGCGCATGGTGTTGGACGCCACGTCGTCGTTGGCGACGAGGATGAGGTTGGAGCCCAGGGTGGAGTTCCACTGGGTGGCAACCTGACCATGAACCAGTCGGTTATCGATGCGGGTAAGAAGAATGTTGGGTTCTGCCATGTTGATCAGCTTCCTTTCGTTATTTGCTGACGACAGTTACTTGATCTCCTGAATCGCGTAACGCGAAACATCTACGACGGCTCCGGATCGGACTTTGATCTGGACCTTCTCGCCTTCGATGCCTTTGACGGTTCCGTAGATACCGCCGGCGAAAAGAACCTCTTGACCCGGCTTGAGCTCGGTGTGCAGCTCCTTGAAGTACTTCTGCTTCTTCTTCATGTTGATTTGCGACCAGATGGTGTAAATCAAGCCCATGATGACAAGCAGGCCTAAAAGGGCGACCGAGGAGCTCAGGACGTTGGCTCCGAAATCGGCCATTAGATGCCGTCCTCGTCGCCGAAGATATCCTCTTCCTCGGAGCCGGCAACGGATGCGACCGTCTGGGCGGTGACGCCCGTCTGGCCAACGGTCACGGCCTGCTCGCCAAGCTCGGCGAGCGTGGCATTGCCGCGGAGGAACAGGAGCTCAATAACCATGGGAAGGTTGGTGCCAGTCAGAACCTCGACGTTGTCGACATCCTGGGCAATCATCATCGACTGGTTGAACGGGGTGCCGCCAAGCAGGTCGGTAAAGACGAGCACGCCATCGCACTCCTCGCGCATGGCGGTAATAGCGGCGCGGAGATCCTCACCGTAGGAAGCAGCCTGGTCGCCCTCAAAAGGAACGACGGTAAAAGCGGGCTGGTCGCCGGCAACCATAGCGATAGCGCTAGCTAGGCCGGGTGCGAACTGTCCATGACCGGTAAGAATAAAGCCAACCATTCAAATTTCCCTTCCGAAGGTGTGTACAATCTGAGTCCGATGATTTTCGGAAGCCAGCGGGCGCTCGCCCTTAAAGCTTCTTAGAAAGCGTTCTTTGAAGACCAGTGGTTTCTAAACTGGTAGTAACCACGTGACGTGTTGTTGTCACTATATCACCCCAGAAGAGATCGCTTTCGTTGATTCATACGGTAAAACGTTTTTGCACCGCTCACGGTGATAAATCGACCGTTTACCGGTCGTTAACACTTCTACCTGCGGTTTTGAAACCGTTTCGAAATGCTTTGGCAAAAGATCGGAACTTTTCCTGTCCCTAAACAACGCAGGGCGGCTAAAAATAGCGTGTAGAAAAATTGCAGGTCATTGTGAAGATATGTGAATTGGTCTTTTTGACTTAATACCAGTTAGAACCAGTTTAAAAATTATCGGTGAACGGTAGTTTTTGACCGTTCACCGGTTATTTGCAGTCGTTTGCAGCCGTTTTTCTAGATGAATTGGGGGAACCCGATGGAGCGCTTGTGCGGGCGCGAGGCCTATCCTATTGATTTCGGCAACAAAAAGCCCGCTAGAACGTTGTCCGTTCTAGCGGGCTCAATCAGGTAGATCGGTTAGCGCGCAGTAGTGCAGGCAAACCTTACGCAAACAGGCCGTAGATGCTGATGTTGGCCTTGGCATAGAGGCCGTTAGCATACTCGGTCCACTTGGAGCTGGCGCTCGAAGCCTGCGAAGAGTACTGCTGGTAGGCGGTGTAATAGGCGGTCATGGCCTGCTTGTAGGTAGCGCTATCGGCCGTAAAGGCATCGTCAGCGAAGGCCTTGGCATAGGTGCTGTCGGCATCCTTCCAGGTGCCCTTCTCGCTATCCCATTCGTCACCGGCAAGGTTGATGATGTAGTCGGCGTAATCCTTGCTCGCGGTCTCCTCGTTGCCATCAGCAGGCTCGGTCGGAGCGGTCGGCATGCTTGCGGAGCTGTCGCCGACCTTCTTCTTGTAGAGCTTCTGCAGCGTCGCGGACTGACGGACGATCTGCTTGGCCTGGTCCTTGGACACGCCGTACTGCGTGGCCATGGTCTTGTAGTCGGAGGTGCCGATGGAATCCTCGGCGTACTTCTTCATTTCCTTGGAAGAAACGGTAATGCCCTCGTCCTCGGCAGCATCGAGCAGAATCTTGTTGCGCACGTAGGACAGGATGACGTCGGCAGAGGGAGCGGTGTAGTTGCCATCGCCATCCTTGACGGTGTCGAGGCTGTACTGGCTCTCAATGGCCTCGCGCGCGGTGATGTCGCTCTTCTTGCCGTTGTAGCTGTAGCTTGCCACGGTCGAATCGAGCTGGTCCTCGGTGAGGGTCGCCGAGCCGACGCCCTTGCCGCCAAAACCACCGTTGCCGATAAAGAAGCCAATCACGGCAGCAATCACGATAGCGACCACAAAGGCGACAATCATCGTCTTCTTGTGCTTGGATGCATGGTCGTCCGCGTCGGAGTCGTCGTCCTCGTCCTGCTCCTCGGGCATGAGGTTCTCGTCGGCGGCGTCCGCGGCGATCTTTGCCTCCAGGCGAGCGTCCTCCTCCTCGGCCGTCGTACCGGCAGCAATGTGCTCGGCAGACGTACCGGCGACCAGATCGATCTTCTCCTCCTCATCACCGTCGGGGCCTTCGCCGCGCTCGATAATCTGGATGCCGTCGATCTCGTCCTTCTCGTCCTTCTTTTGAATCAGACCCATATCAGTTACTCCTTGTTAGGAAACATAGTCCGCAATAGAATACGCCCGACAGAGCGCCGGGCGTATTGATTCTCAGGTTATACGCAAACACTTAAGTACTATTTAGGCGTTTGCAGTCTGCATGCCTTAGGCCAGGTGCGCGATAACGGCATCGGCAAAGGCCTGCGTGCCCACAGCGCCCTCAACGGAGCCGGTCTGGGCACGACGAACGTCGCCGGTAACCTGCTCACCCTCGTCGAGCGTGGCAGAAACGGCGGCGCGAATGCGATTGGCCGCGTCGTTCTCGCCCAGGTGATCGAGCATCATCGCAGCAGAGAGGATCTCGGCCGTGGGGTTGGCGATATCCTGGCCAGCGATATCGGGCGCGGAGCCGTGCGTAGCCTCGAAAATGGCGCAGTCGGCACCGATGTTGGAGCCGGGGGCCATCCCTAAACCGCCCACGAGGCCGGCGCACAGGTCGCTCACGATGTCGCCGTACAGGTTGGGCAGCACCAGGACATCGAAGTCGTTGGGGTTCTGGACCAGGCCCATGCAGGTGGCGTCGACGATCTTGTCGTTGAACTCGATATCGGGATAGTTGGCGGCCACCTCGCGCGCAACGCGCAGGAACAGACCATCGGTCGCCTTCATGATGTTGGCCTTATGCACGGCCGTCACCTTTTTGCGGCCGCAGCGGCGGGCGTACTCAAAGGCGTACTCCACAATACGGCGGCTCTTGGCGATGGAAATCGGCTTAATTGAGATGGCGGAATCCGCGGCGAAGGTCTTCTGACCCGAGCGCTCGACGAGCTGCGAGAGCTCCTCGACCTCGGCAGCGCCCTCATCGAACTCGATGCCGGCGTAGAGGTCCTCGGTGTTCTCGCGCACAATGACCAGGTCGACGTCGCGGAAGCGCGAGCCGTCGCCCGGCTGCGACAGGCAGGGGCGCACGCAGGCATACAGGTCGAAGTGCTTGCGCAGGGCCACGTTGACGCTGCGGAAACCCGTACCGACCGGCGTGGTGATGGGGCCCTTGATGGCAACCTTGGTCTCGGCGACCGCATCGAGCACGTGCTGGGGCAGTGGCGTGCCAAACTCGTCCATGACGCCGGCACCGGCCTCCTGGACGTTCCAGTTGATCTGGACACCGGTGGCCTCGACCACGCGGCGCATGGCCTGCGTAATCTCGGGACCGATACCGTCACCGGGGATCAGGACTACATCGTGCGCCATAATCTGTTACTCCTCGTCTTCGGCGTCGTCAGATTTTTTAACGCTAGCACGCTTCTTCTTTTTGGAGAGATCCAGGCCAAAACGTTTAACAAGCATTTCGCAAATCTCGCTCGAACGGGCCTTGAGATAGCTGCCCTTGCCGTTTTCGGCATCGAACTTAAGGCGCAGCGCGAGCTTCTCGGCGACCTCGGCGTCGATCTCGCCCTGGCCAAACTCGTACAGGCAACCGAGCATGTCGCGATACTCGAGGTCGCCGTGGTAGCACTGGATGGCCTCGTCCAGGATGGGCCAAGCCTCGCGCGAACGCTCGACGCTCGTGGCGCCCCACACACACAGTAGGCGGAAGGCGGCGTAACGCAGCGTGGAGGAAATCTCGTCGAACAGCGCAGTCTCGGCGCCCTCAAAGGCATCGCCCAGCTGCTCGGGGCAGGTGGTGGCAAGCGCCGCCAGGGCATCGAGGGCCTCCCAGCGGGTCTGAGCCTCGGGGCGGTCAAGCGCCTCGATCAGCGCGGGCACGCAGGGCACGACGCGCTGCGGATCGCGCTCGGCAAGCAGGTGCAGCACGCGGGCGGCAAACTGGCGGATACGGCGCGTGGGGCAGCCGAGCTCCTTGACCAGACGGTCGACGGCGTTCTCGTTCTCCTCTGCCAGCTGAAGCTGTGCCAGCTCCTCATCGGTGAGCTGTTCGTCTTTGTTTTCTGCCATAGTTACCTCTTCTTACTATTTCTTAGCATGCTTGCCAGCACCCTTGCTGTCATCGGTGACCGAGATGAGCTGTCGGTCGGCCGCGCCATTGCGACGCGCACGGCGGCGTTCCTCGGCGTCGCCCGCATCGGCGGCGGCGCGGTGTGCCTTGTTGACGTTAAAGACCTCATCGTGCTTGCGCCATGGGCCGACGGACTCGCCAAAGCTCATCTTAAGACCGGCGATAAAACCGCCGAGCCAGCCGATCGGCGCAAACTGCACCAGCGGGAACAGCGAGAACACCCAGGTCAGCAGGACGACTGCCGCCGCTCCTGCAAAATTGGCAATCCAGTAGTCGCGCTTGGTGATGACGCGCTTTTCGCACGCCCACTGGCCGCACAAAAAGCCGATGTAGATCGCAAAGAGAAAGAGCACCAGCGCAAGCACCACGAACGTCCAGCTCATGGGCGCTACTCCCCGTGATGGTGGCCGCAGCAGCACTCGTGGCCGTCGTCATGGCCGTGGCCGCCGCAGCACTCGTGGTCCTCGCCATGGTGGTGGCCGCAACCGCACTCGTGGTCGTCGCCATGCTCGCCGCAACCGCAGCCTTCCTCGTGAGCGCCATGCTCTTCGGGACGATACTGCGACCAGTCCAGACCGGCGGCAATGGCGTCGGCCTCCTCCTTGTAGAGTACCGTGATGGCCTGGGTGCCCAGCTTGGCGCCGCCAATGGCGTCGAGCATGTCGTAGAGCGTAAAGGCCACGTCGGCACCGGGCAGCGCGAGCTCGCGATCGTCGGCGTAAGCGAGCGCCAGGCGCAGGTCCTTGATGAAGTGCTCAACCATAAAGCCGGGCTTGTAGTCGCCGTCGAGCGCCTTGGGAGCCAGGCTCTCCATGGCGCCGGACTTGCCGGTACCGCCCAGGATCATCTGGCGGGTCTTCTCCAGGTCAAGACCGCTCAGCTCGGCAAATGCCATGGCGTCTGCCATGCCGACCATGCAGGCGCCCAGCGACACCTGGTTGGCGAGTTTGGCAGCCTGGCCCTTGCCGGCGCCATCGAAGCAGCAGATGTTGGCCGCAAAGGTGGCAAGGATGTCGCGGACCGGGGCGATGTCGTTCTCGGTAGCGCCCACGATAGCCGTGAGCGTGCCGGCGATAGCACCCGACTCGCCGCCGGTGACGGGGCAGTCAAACGCCATGCGACCAGAAACCTGGGCGGCCTCGGCAATGTCACGGGCGAGCTCGGGCGAGCTCGTGGTGAGATCGATCAAGACCGCGCCCGGCTTGGTGCACGCAAGCAGGCCGTTGCCCGCCAGATAGAGCTCCTCGACCTCGGAGGGATAGCCCACCATGGTAAAGACGACATCGGCGTTCGCCACGGCCTCGGCCGGCGTATCGGCCCAGACGGCGCCGCGCTCGATAAGCGCGGCGGCCTTGGACTTGGTGCGGTTGTTGACCGTGACGGGGTAGCCGGCGTCCAGGATGTGGCCGGCGATGGGGGCACCCATGATTCCGGTGCCGATGAATGCGACGGAGAGCTTGTTTGCCATGAAACCTTTCCTTTTGGGTTGGGTGTTGTTACCAGGTTAAAATACTCGGTGCCAGCGTTTCGGCCGTGACTTGAGGGCACTTGCAGCCGCAGCGCCTACCTACTCGCCTCGCACGCGGCGCGCGATGCGGTCGGAAAGCGAGGCTTTCTCGGCGCGATTCTTGCCCCAAAACGCGCAGGCCACCATGCCGGGGCCCACGTGCGAGCCAATGGTGGGACCCACGGAGCTGCGAATGATCGTGACGTCGGCGCAGCCCTCCTCCTTGCGGATGGCGGCTTCGAGCCAGTCACCGTCCTTTTCGGCATCGGCCGTCATGATGGCGATGGGCATGGTGCGGTCGGGCACGTAGTTCTCGCGGAACGACTTGAGGATGGACTTGAGCGCCTTCTTGCGGCCGCGGTTGACGCCAATCAGCGACAGCGAGCCGGCAAGGTCGTAGGAGAGCTCGGGCTTGACATCGAGCTTTGCCGTGAGCTGCGCCGCCGCGGGCGGAATGCGGCCGCCGGCAGCCAGCGCGTCGAAGCTCTCGAGCGTAAAGTAGCCGTGGACGTAGGTCTTTGCCTCGTTTGCCCAGTCGACCAGCTGCTTGGCGGTGAGTCCCGCCGAGCGCTGGCGCACGGCCTCGAGCGCCAGGAGCGCGCCGGTCGCGCAGGGCAGAGCGTTGTCGACCACGTAGAGCTCAAAGTTGGGATACTCGGCGCGCACGGCATCTGCCGCCTGGCACGCGGAGTTGTAGCTCGACGACAGCGCCGAGGTAAAGCACAGGTAGACCGTGGGCGTGCCCTCCTTGGCACACTCGGTAAAGAACTCGATATAGCGACCGAGCGACACGGCGGAGGTAGACACGCGAGCGCCGGCGCGCATGCGGTCGTAGAACTCCTTGGGTGTGATGCTCGACCAGATGTCATCCGTGCGCTCCTCGCCATCGATAATGAAGGGGAAACCCAGGATATCGACATCGAGGTTCGCGGCGACCTCGGGGCTAAAGTCGCAGCAAGTATCGACGACGATGCGGCAACGGTCCGAATGACCGGCGGATGCGGCCTTGTCCATCAAAGCGACTCCTTACGTAAAAAGGCGGCCACCCGCATGGGATGGCCGCCAACCGTTAACTCATGCAAGTTAACGTATTTTACTCGTCAAGTGTTTCGATGCGGGGCTTGATGATGCCATATCCACCATTCTTACGGTGATACACCACATTGATGAGGCCAGTCGTCGCGTTCTCGAACACGTAGAAGTCGTGGCCGAGCAGATCGGTCTGCACCAGCGCCTGCTCCTCAGTCATCGGGGTGACATCAATGACCTTCTCACGGACGAGCAGGTCGTCCTCCTCCTCGGGCAGCAGCAGGTCGGCCAGATCCTCGACGCGCTCGACCGGTGCGACATCCGCTGCGCTGGCACCGCCCTGGCGGTTGTCCACGACCTTGGTCTTGAACTTGCGCAGCTGGCGGGTGACCTTATCGGCGGAGAGGTCGATGGCGGCGTACATATCTGCACCGTGCTCGGCAACGCGAATCACCGAACCGCGAGCGCGAACCGTAACCTCGACGATTGCCGGGTTGGGGTTCGAGGGGTTCTTCTCATAGCGAAGTACGACGTCGACCGTCATGGGCTCGATATCGAAAACCTTGAGCGCCTCGCCGATCTTCTCATCCACATGCGCACGCAGAGCATCGGTTACCGTCGTCTTGCGTCCAGAAACCTTGATATCCATACGTGGCTCCAATCTGCCTCGGGGACTTACTGTACTGGCTATGTACCCATTGCCGTGCATTTAATCACGCGGATTCCCAAAGACCCGAATAACGATTGCTTGATACCGCATACCGAAGTCTCGCACTTTTCTGTGGCAAAGTGCGCTATGGGAGGGCGACGGCGACTTAAGTTTTGCACCTAAAAAACGTCTTTGACCTGCTGGTTTTATGGAAACGAAAAAGCCGGGCTCCCCTGTTGGGAAAGCCCGGCAATGCGTGTTGAAACCGTGAAGAGGCGTCTCTCCTAGCGCATAGGAGACACCACCCCTAGCAATAACTAGCTATTGAGCTTGTTAATGTCGTCGTCGGTGATAGTGCCCTCCTGGCCGGACGACTTATCCTCGGAGGTTGCACCCTCGCTGCTCGAATCGGAGGATGCAGACTCGCTGGATCCGGTGTCGGACGACTGCACGTCGGCGCCCGAGACCGTCTTGGTGGTGAGATCATAGGGCATCGTGCCGTACCAGACGGAGTGGACCGCCTCGAGCGTGCCATCGACCGTGATACCGTCGAGGGCATCGCTCACGGCACGGCATAGCTCATCGTTGGCCGCGAGGCCCGCGACGCCGAGCGTCGAGGGTGTCTCGAGCGCGCCGACGTAAGAGATCTGGCTCATCAGGCGCGCAAGGTAGCCGCCGGCCGTGGAATCGCAAATCACGTAGTCGATCTCGCCGGACTCGAGCGCCTCAAAGCACTCGTTGATGTTGGAGAAGGTCTTTTGGTTGGCCGTGATGCTCTGCTTGGCGAGCGCTTCCTGCGAGGCCGAAGAGGTCTGAACGCCCAGGGTAGCGGCGTTAAGCGTTTCGGTGGAAACGCTCAGCGACTCGCCGTCGCTCGTCTTTCCGAACACTGCCGCAGCGTCGTACAGGCAAGTACCAAGCGTGCTTATGTCACCATCCGTGGAATTGATGTCGCCAATGAAGATGTCGGCCTTTTTGTCGCCAAGCGCGGAATCGGCAGAAGACGCATCGACGAAGGCAACCTTAAGGCCCATACGGCTTGCAAGGGCGCGGGCAGCATCGACCGCGTAGCCCGTGAGGTTACCATCGGCGCCCTGCATGGCCTGCGGGGCATCGGAGGTATCAAGGGCAACCGTCAGGGTGCCGGGAGTGACCAGGGCATCGTCCGACACCGTAGGGGTAACGGTCTCGCGCTCGATCTGGTCAATCGTGGGTGTCGTGAACGTGGACAGTGGATTGAACGCGCATCCGCTCAAGCCCAATACGGCAATGACCGCCGCGGTCCCAGCACCTAACCGAGCCGCGTGCATCAAGCTGCCCCTCACCATGTCCACTACCCTGCCTTCTGTGTCGTATACAATCCGTGCGTTGCGCGGAATAACGGGTTGTTCCCACCAGCTGACCTGGTATTTGACCCCACACTTGCGCACCGGGGTGTTTGCTCGGGAGGCCGTAACCACCTTCACGACTGGCCCGCTCGCCCGCGAGGCGGTATTGCCCCAAAGAAAGTAGAACGGACGGTGCGGCTTACATCTAGGACGCGCCATGATCGCGCCGCGCGCACGCGGTCGCTTACGTGGATCCCTTTGACCGCGTCTGTCTTGGACTAGGATGGACATTTCGTCCGTCCGCAACCACAGCCTGGCAGGAACGTAGCGCATTATAGCTAAGTTCAAGCTAAAGTTTAAGGTTAGGGGCGTCATTCGCATCGCGAGTACAGATTTCGCAGGTCGGAGCGGGCTATTCGTGCCCCCATGAAGCCCGGAGCTCCCCCACGGGGAGCTCCGGGGCACCCGTCTCAGGGTGCCGTGTGCAAAAAACGGCAAATATGAGTACTGTCACCAATTTAGTAGCAGCGTATTACCGCCTCACGAGCCCTTTTTGAGTTCCGCACAGCCTGCTTGGCGCCAAGATATTCCACATTCGTTTATTATCTCTTCGCTGAATCCAGATTTTCGGCCCAAGTTTCTTTGTTTTTGCTGTCACTAATCTAGTAACAGTACTCATATTTGCCGTTTTTTGCACAGAGCATATAACAGACCCCCTATAAAGCCATAGTTTTACGCTGGCTTGAGCCCAAAGCACGCTCGGAGCGTATTCAGCAGAGCATCTTGCCTCTTTCGACGAGCCTCTACGCGATTCTGATATCGCTTACCCATACGCTGGTGGATGCGCCATGCGAGCGCTTCCATCGCTTCCATGTCGCGGAGCATTTCGTTGTTGACCGTCGCGACCTCGATTCCCATAGTAATCAAGCCCGTGTTGCGTTTTTCATCATGGATACGTCCCCTCCGGGAGGAATGACCCAGCTCACCGTTGTATTCCAGGTCAAACCGGGCTGCCTCCTGATACGCATCGCAAACTGCATGCGGCATCCCCGAGATTGCCTGCGCGCGGTCATCGAACTCAATCTTGTAGTCGGTCTTAAAGGGACCGCAGGCAAATCCGCCATAGGAAAACGGAAGCGAAAACAGAGCGAGCATGATGCACTCCATGGGCGAGCGCAGGTTTTCTGACAAGTAGGGACACAGACGCTGCAGTTGTTTGGCCGCATTCCCCTTGCATACCGCGAGGTAATCTGCCAGACGATCGGGCGTCAGCACCGGCTCAACCTCAAAGTAGCCCACGTCTGCTGGCTGGTCCTTGTCCTTTGCAAGCTTATTCGTAACGGGCGAGGTGTAGGGAGGCAGATACTTCCCGCGGTCACTCAGCGAAATCTTAGAGCACAGCTCCTGGGCCAGGGCAAATGCCTGGATACAGCCGACCTCGCGGGCGACGGCAACACAAAGGGCCTCGGGAGATAGACTGTACACCCCTGGTTCCACCTCTAGAATCGAGCCGGCGGGCAACCCAGAGCATACGGACCAGCCCACGCCAGGCATGCGGCGGCGCTGCGCCGCAGATCCCACCAGCAAGCAAAGATCTTCTTGCACCTCGCCGCTTGCGGCCCCAATCCGCACCAAGTCGGGAAGATAGATGTCCTCGATCGAGGGCGACGACGCGCGCAGCACACGGCACTCTTCATCGGGACTGAGGTCCCTCCAGCTGATGTAACCCATTTGTCGGCGCTCGGCGCGCATCATGCGTAGCGCCGAGGCGCCCGTCAGAATTACGGAAGCAGCCAGCTGCTCGCTTGCAGGCTTGCCACGCTGCCCGATCTTTATTGCCATCTGAACCACCCCTACCAAACGCGTGCGATAGCGAGGCCATCAACGGCCGTGGCACCGGCGCGCTTGAGTTCCGCCGAAGCCGCTGCCATCGTCGCACCCGTGGTGATAACGTCGTCGATAAGCAGCAGGCGGCGGCCGTGCACGTCCTCAACCGTCTCGTACATACCTCGGGCACGCTCGCGGCGCTCCTCACGACCGAGTTCGCGCTGGTCGCCATGCCCGTACTTGACGAGAGCATCGAGCAGAGGAACACCCGACAGCTCGCAAAATGGGCGCGCAATAGCCTCCATATGATCAAAACCACGCCGCCGAAACGCTGCCGCCGTCGCAGGCACAAACACCACCGCATCCGCACCGGAAAGCACGCCTCCGTAGCGATCGGGAGCTACGACCTGGGCATGCAGGGCGGTGTCGTAGAGCAGCTCCGCCAGATACGGAGCCAGACGTCGCTCGCCCGCATCCTTGTACGCTTTAATGATGCGCGGCAGCGGATGCGCATAGACGGCGCACGCCAGGCAGCGGTCGAGCGCCTCCGCCATTGCCGAAGACGTGCCCTCGACCGAACACTCAGTGCACAGCAAATCCCCAAACGGGGCGCCACATCGGGTGCAGCTATGACGTGGGTCGATGAGCGTGAGCGCGGCCAGGCAGTCTTGGCAAATAAGCGCACCGGCGCGCTCGCAGCCGGTACATCGTGTTGGCGACAATGCCTCGAGCGCCTCGTACGTCGCGCGCTCGGCAAACGGTAGCAATTCGTCCGCAAACGGTAGGGCACCGGCACTCTGCAGACGGCTCAATATGTTCAGATGGCTCTTCAAGACACAACCCTCCCTACGCTCGATCGCAGGGAGGGTTGTTGATTCGGCGCTATGATACCCCGATGCGCTCGGGGCAAGGCGGGTTAAATCCGCTCGCGGGCGTTATTCGCCGGCGGGCGGTTGTGGTGCGGACGAAGACGGGGTCGAACCCTCGCCACCATCCTGGCGCGGCTTGCGGGAACGACGACGGCGACGGCGCTTTTGACCCTGGTCGGCCGAGCCCTCACCACCGCGATTCTCGCGCGGCTCGCGCTCGTCGCGAGCGGCGCCACGCGAAGCCTTGGCAGCCGCTCCCCCGCCATCCCCGGGACGACGGCGCGTGACCTTGACCTCGCCATCCGAGACCTGATCGGCCACGGAGGGCACTGAAGGCTTCTGCTGCGCGCCCGAGGAATGGCGACGGCGCGGGCGCGGCGCGCGCTCCTCCTCGCCACGTGACTTGCCGCCCTTGTCGACAGGCGCGTCGGAGGCCGAGGCGCCCTTGGAAGTGGCACCGACCTCGCGAGCAGCTGCGGCGCGGAAGGCGTCCTCGCGCTCCTCGCTCGACAGATGACGGCGGCGGCGACGTGTGGGGTTCATGCCGCCGCCGCGATTCTGCTGCTGGGGCTGCTGAACCTCGCGCTCGCGAGAGGCGTTCTTGCCCGCGGCTGCAACCTCGGTAGCATCGCCCGAGCCCGCGCGCTTGCGACGGCGACGGCCATCGGCCGCCCCCTCGGCCTCGGGTGTCTCGGCCTTACCGCGGCCCTTTCCGCGGCCACGGCCCTCGCCCTGACCGGCGCGGGCATCGGATTCAGCATCGCGACGACGGCGCTTGGGCATCGACGTGCCGGCCAGACGGTCGGCACTCGACAGGCCATCGCCCACATCGACGCCGTTTTCGCGATCGAGCTCCATGAGCGCCAGACGCATCTCGGGCGACTCAATGCGCTCGAGCACGTCGCGCGTCACGCAGTCGGGGCGGCAGTTGCAGCCCTGCTCGGCGGCCTTCTTTTTGCAGCCCTCCGAGCACGTCATATCGGCCAGGTTGACCTTAAAGACTTTGCCGTTCTCCAGGCGCAGCACCAGCTGCTCACGCGGCGTGTCATACTCCTGGATACGCGCCTTGCCAAGCGGCGTATCGATGAGCGTCTTCTTTTTGGGCGCACGGCTCTTAAAGTCCTTGTACGCCTCGAACTCATAGCGCAGACAGCACATCAGGCGGCCGCAAACGCCGCTGATCTTGGAGGAATTGAGCGGCAGGTCTTGCTCTTTTGCCATGCGAATCGAGACGGGCTCAAACTGTCCGCCAAAGCGCGTGCAGCAGAGTTCCTGTCCGCACTGGGCATAGCCGCCCACCAGGCGGGTCTCGTCGCGCACGCCGATCTGGCGCATGTCGACGCGAATGTGCAGCGTCGAGGACAGATCCTTGACGAGCTGGCGAAAATCGACGCGCTCCTC
This sequence comes from uncultured Collinsella sp., assembly GCA_902488525.1. Taxonomy (GTDB): domain Bacteria; phylum Actinomycetota; class Coriobacteriia; order Coriobacteriales; family Coriobacteriaceae; genus Collinsella. Next base: position 59,633 of record CABTWP010000002.1, on the reverse strand, counting down.
GGCCGCAAAGTAGAACACGGCCTTCTCGCCGCCAAACAGGTACTCGACGCCCACCGGCTTCATCTCGAGGTCGAGCTCCTTGACCAGGCGGCGGAAGTCGACCATGGCCTCGTCGCCCTGGATGGCCAGGTCGTCGGCAAGCTGGAGGTCGATGTCGCTCGCCACGCGCAGCACGGGCTTGAGCGGCTGACCGATCTCGTCTTGCGGCACCTCAAAGGGATCGGCCGTGACCAGGCCAATCTCGGTTCCGCGCTCGGTGGAGCAAATGGCATAATCGGCCTCGAGGATATCCAGATCCTGCGGATCGAACCACAGGTCGCGCGAGGCGTAGGTAAACTTAACGGGTACGACTAACGGCATTTCAGTGCCTTCCTGATATCGAACAGCATGACCTCGATGGCCAGCTGGGGAGTAACGTTTCTGGCGATGTTGCGCTCGGCGGTTGCGACTGCCTCGAGCGCCCGCGTGGCACCCGCAACATTGGTCGCAGCGGCAAGCCGACCGATCGTGTCGCGCACGTCTTCGTTCACCACGTCGGCCGCCTCGTCCTGAAGTGTCAGCAGCACATCGCGCATGAGCGTCCGCGCGCTCGCCAGCGCTTCCATGATACCCGAACGCTCGCGCGCGTTGAGCTCGCGCTTATTGCGGTCCTCAAGCTGCTTCAATGCTCCACGCGACAGGTAGTCGGCGTTTTGCTCGAGCACCTTTTCCTGCGTGGACTTGACCTCGGCGAGCGGCGCCTTAACGGCGACGATGAGCGACTTGGCGCGGCTGAGCACGTCGGCCTCGTCGGCGGCAATGAGTGAGTCGATGGCACGGACCATCTGACGGCGGGCGTCCTGGCGCTCGGCACTCTTAAGGAACTCGATGCCGCGCGTGGGGCTGCCCGCCACGGCGACGGCCATGCGACAACGCGCGATATCCTGACCAGTGGCACGGCTCACGGCGTGCGCGGCGACGGCGGGTGACACCAGCCGAAACGGCACGCACTGGCAGCGGCTCACGATGGTGGGCAACATCACGTCTGCCGAGGTGCCCAGCAAGATAAACATAACGCCCTCGGGCGGCTCCTCGAGTGTTTTGAGCAGTGCGTTGGCGGTGTTGGCGCGCAGCTGCTCGGCACGGTCAATGATGTAGACCTTGGCCTTGGCGCGGATGGGCGCCAGGGGTACGTCGTCGAGTAGCTCGCGCGTCTGGGCGATGAGGTAGCCCGTGGCGCTCTCGGGCGTGTAATAGTGCACGTCGGGGTGCGTATGGCGGGCGACGCGCACGCAGCTATCGCATGAGCCGCAGCCATCCTGCTCGCACAGGAAGGCTTGGGCGAGCGCCCACGCGGCGTCGAGCTTGCCCGCGCCGGGCGCGCCCAAAAACAGGTAGGCGTGCGATGCGCGACCGCTGGCGACGGCATTGGTCAAAAAGTCGCGCACGCGCTCTTGGGTGTCGAGCTTGGCCAGCAGACTTGCCTGAGCGGGGGCCATGCTACTCGGCCTCCTGGGCAAGCGCAGCGGTGACGGCGTCCTGGGAAATGTCGAGGCCGTAGGCGCGAACCCGCTCGACCGTCTGCGCGAAGACTTCCTCGATGGACGCGGTCGCGTCGATGAGCTTTACGCGGTTTGGTTCCTCGGCGGCAATTGCGCAAAAACCCTGGTAGACACGCTCTTGGAAGGCCATGCCCTTAGCCTCCATGCGATCTGCCGCGCCACGGGCTGCCATGCGCAGCGCCGCCTGCTCGGGCGTGATGTGATAGACGAGTGTGAGCGCCGGGTGCGTCCCCGCGACGGCCAGGTTGTTGGCATCGCGCACTATCTGGCGATCGAGGCCGTCGGCAAACGCCTGATAGCAAGTTGTGGAATCGTAGAAGCGGTCGCACAGGACCACCTTGCCGGCAGCAAGGGCGGGCGCGATGACCTCGTGCACTAGCTGGGCACGGGCAGCCTCATACAGCAGCAGCTCGCAAGTGTCGCCCATCGCCGTATTGGCGGGGTCGAGCAGCAGAGCACGGATCTTTTCGCTGATGGCGGTACCGCCCGGCTCGCGCAGGCTCACAACCTGGTAGCCAGCGAGCTCGAGCGCACGGGCAAGCAGGCGCGCCTGCGTAGATTTACCGGCGCCATCGACACCCTCGAGCGTAATGAAGCTATGTTGAGCGGGCACAAAAGCCATGGGCGCAGCCCCTTCCTACAAGGCGCGTAAATGCGAGTTATAGCAACCAAGTCATGATACCCCAGGGGCAGGCGCGTCCCAAATCCAACCTAGCCATCGAGGCATCCCCGAAGTTGCGGTGAAATAGGGACTGATTGAAGCTCTGAGACCGCCAAACAGTCCCTATTTCACCGCAACTTATGATGGGGAATTTTGGACGCTGGGTATAATCGTCGTATTGCATTGAAATGTGGCGAAAGGAGTGGCAATGTCTCGGTATTGCGCCTCGTGCGGCAAGCTTCTTGCAGATAATGCCAAGTTCTGCACCTCGTGCGGTGCACCTGTTGAGCAAACAACCGCGAGCGATAGCCAGCCCGCTTTTGAGCAGACCGGTTCCCTCGATACGCCGCAAGTCAAGGCGGACGACCCCCTCGCCTATCGCCCCGACCCCGCCGCAGGCCCCGCGGCCGTCGAGACCACGCAGCGCATACCCGTCGCGAGCGACTCGCCCCAACAGCAGCCGGCTCCCGCATACGCGCCCGCTTCGCCACAGACCCCCGCTCCCAAAAAGAGCGGCACCGGGCCGCTTATCGCCGTTATCGTTGTGCTGGTGGCGATCATCATCGCCCTGGTCGTTTTCTTTGTGATCAAGCCTTTCGACAACGCCGCCACGCAGACGTCTGCCGAGGTAGCTAAGCTGCACCATGACGTCGACGACGATGACCTAAAGCCTCTCGGCGATCCCAACAGCCTGTACGACGATGATGACGATGACGACGAGGATGGCGGCGAAGCAACGCTCTCCGAGCAGAATCTCTACCGCCGACTGAGCGAATACTACGACTTGCTAGAAGACCTCGACAACTACGTCCGTGGCTGCGCGCAGAACTTCAACGGCAGCTATCTGGAAGAGGATCGAACCACCCGCCAAAATCTCGCCGACGTCGCCGAGCGCACAGAGGACACCATCGAGCAGTATTACGACATCGTCGAGGACCTGGACGTCCCGACGAGCTCCAAGAACTACAGCTCCTGGAAGGACATCATCGCCCTGTACGACGACCTGGATCACCGCATTGACGCAATCTGTGATGCCTGGGAGATCAGCCTGAAATACGCCAAGCCTGCGGACCACAAGAATGAGATCGTGGCGCCGCTGTCGCGCGACAACGTGGCGGGCACCAATGACAATAAGTACCGCCTAGACTTTGAGGAGCGCTATCCCGGCGCCAAACCCGTCGAAGTGAACTAGCGCTTTGTCGTTCCCGAGCCGGCAGTTAGGGACGTTCCTAAACTGCCGGCAGAAAAGGAACGTCCCTAACTGCCGGTCAAAAAAACGAGCGAGGATCGCGGGGGCCTCGCTCGTTTTTTAGTGATGTTTCGACCGTGCGGCTACTTGTCGGCAGCGGTCTTTTTGGTAGTCGACTTCTTGGCCGTCGTCTTTTTGGCGGTCGTCTTCTTGGCAGCAGTCTTCTTTGCCGCCGTCGTCTTCTTGGCCGTGCTCGCCTTGGTCGTGGTCTTGCGACCGCGGGCGGGCTTCTTCTCCTTGGTCGGGCAGTCCATGTTCACGCAGATGCGCCACGGGCCGCGCGCCGTGTTGACCACCACGATGGGGGCGCCGCACTCGGGGCAGGTCTCACCCGTCGCCTCGAGCTTACCGCGCGCCGGCAGAGGATAGCTCACGCCGCAGTCATCGTAGTTGGTGCAGCGGATAAAGCGCTTGCCGCTCTTCTCGCTCTTGTGCGCGATCAGGTCGCCATGGCGTCCGGCCTCGGCGCACACCTTGCACTCGCCCACCTTAAGGTCAGGCTCGTAGTTGGTGGGGCACGTGGGGTTCACGCAAATCTCGAAGGCCTTCTGGCGGAACGGCTGGCACTTAATGCGCGGCGCGCCGCACTCGGGGCACACGGCCGCCTCGCCCTCGAGCGGGCTCACCTTGACGCCGCTCGGCACCGGATAGGTCACATCGCAGTCGGGCCATCCCATGCAGCCGATAAAGCTGCCGCGGGTCTTGGCGCTCGTCTTCATAACCAGGTCCTTGCCGCACTTGGGACAGGCGCCCACGCGTGCATCGGCCGTGACGGCGTCGCTGATAGCGTCGCCCAGCTCCTGCGTATGCTTGAGCAGCTCGTCGAGCACGCCGGCCAGCAGTGCGCGCGAGTGCGTCACGACATGCTCTTCGGTGTCCTCGCCGCGCTCGACGCGGGTCATGTCGCCGTCGAGCTCGCTGGTCATATCGGGGCTCGTGATGCGCGGGGCAAACTGCGTCAGCGCATCGATGATGGCGATGCCCAGCTGACTCGGCTCCACGGGATCGTTTTTGAGGTAGCGCACGGCGTACAGGCGCTCGATGATGCTCGCGCGCGTGGACTTGGTGCCCAAGCCGCGCTTCTCCATCTCCTGCACGAGTTTACCCTGGCTGTAGCGTGCGGGCGGCTCGGTCTGCTTTGCCTCGAGCTCAATGTCGAACACATCAACCGTATCGCCCTGCTCCAGCGGCGGCATCTGCTCGTCGCGCTTGAGTCCGTACGGGTGTGCCTCGCGGAAACCCGGGGTCACGAGCACATCGCCCGAAGCCACGAACGGCTCACCGTTCACGTCGAGCTCGAGCTTGGTGTTCTCGATGGTCGCGGGACCCATAAGCGTCGCCAGGAAGCGGCGGGCGATAAGATCGTAGAGTTTGCGTTGGCCGCCATCAAGCGTGGACGGATCGCCCTCGCCCGTGGGGTAAATAGGCGGGTGGTCGGTGGTCTCGACTTTGCCGCGCGTGGGCTTCATGGGGCCGGCGAGCACCTTTTTGCACACGGGCGCCAGCGCCGGGTTGATCTTTGCCAGGTCGCTCACCACGGCGCCCAGATCGAGCGTCGCGGGGTACACGGTGTTGTCGACACGCGGGTAGCTGATGAGGCCCGCCATGTAGAGGGACTCGGCGATGCGCATGGTACGCGCAGGCGAGATGCCCTCGGCTGCGGCGGCAGCCTGCAGCGAGGTGGTCGCAAACGGCGTGGGTGGCTGCTGCTTGCGTGAGCGCTTGGTCACCGCGGCGACGGTTGCCGTCGTAATGCCGTCGACATGGCCGTATGCCGTCTCGGCAGCATCCTTGTCGGTAAAGCGTGCCGTCTTGTGCGCAATCTTAAAGCGGTCGTCCTCGGCAGCACCCTGCGCGGCGCCCATGCCGCGGATCTGCCAATAGTCCTCGGGCACAAACGCCATGCGCTCGCGCTCGCGCTCGACCACCAGGGCAAGCGTCGGCGTCTGCACGCGGCCGGCGGAGCGCACGTTGCCAAAGCCGCCGAACTTGGCGAGCGTCAGATAGCGCGTGAGCACCGCGCCCCAGATAAGGTCGATGTGCTGGCGGCTCTCGCCGGCGTCGGCCAGATTCTGGTCGAGCGAGACGAGATTATCGAAGGCCTGCGTGATCTCGGCCTTGGTAAACGAAGAATACTGGGCGCGGGCAACCGGCAAGTCCGGCGCAACCTCGCGCACCTTGTTGAGGGCGTCCGAACCGATCAGTTCGCCCTCGCGATCGAAGTCCGTAGCGATGATGACGCTGTCGGACTTTTTGGCGAGGTTCTTGAGCGAGCGGATGAGCTCCTTCTCGGCCGGCAGCTTAATGACGGGTGCCCAGGTGAGATACGGCAGACTCTCGAGCTTCCAGCCCTTGATGGAGATGCCGTCGGCAAGAAACGGCTTGCGCTTGGTGTCGTAGGGCGGGCGTGCCAGGCCATCGGGCATGTCGGCCGGTAGCATCTCGCCGTCCTCGGTAACCGAATACCAGCCCAGCTTTTTATCGAACAGCACGCTGTCGCAAAAATCGGGCGCAAGGATGTGACCAGCCAGGCCGATGGTCACGCACTCCTCGCCCTTCCACTCAAAACGGTAGATGGCGGTGTTGTACACCTTGTCCTTTTTGGGCTTACCCGTGGACAGACGCTCGGCGATCTGACGCGCGGCGTCGTTTTTCTCGGCGATGATGAGCTTCAAAAGAGGCTCCTATCTCGTATCTCTGCGGCTACGCCCGCCCGTATGGCGGCCGATTTACGCCCTTGCTTGCTCGATCTGCCCGATGAGCCAATCGCACCAGGCATCCATGCCCTCGCCCTTGCGCGCGCTCACGGCAAACCGCGGCGCCTGCGGATTGAGGTCATCGAGTGTCTTAGTATACCTATCCATGTCAAAATCGAAAGCCGGAGCCACGTCGACCTTGTTGAGCAGCTGCGCGCCGGCGTGTTGGAAGATGCCCGGGTACTTGATGGGCTTGTCGTCGCCCTCGGGCACCGAAAGAATCATGATGGACAGGTTCTCGCCCAGGTCAAAGTCGACCGGGCAGACCAGGTTGCCCACATTTTCGATAAAGATGACGTCGATGTTTTCCAGACCCACAGCCTGGTCGAACGCGTCGACGGCCTCCATGATCATGTTGCCCTCGAGGTGGCACAGGCCCCCCGTGTTGATCTGGATGGCAGGCATGCCGGCTTCCTTCATGGTGATGGCGTCGACGTCCGAGGCGATGTCGCCCTCGATGACGGCGCAGCGCAGGCCCGCCTTGTCACGCAGGCGCTCGTTGGTGCCCAGGATCGTGGTGGTCTTGCCCGAACCGGGGCTCGACAGCACATTGATCACATAGGTGCCTGCCTCATTAAATCGCTGACGCAGCTGATCTGCCAGGCGCTCATTGCGCGACAGGATCGGCGACGCGATATCAATCGTTTTCTCAGCCATACTCAGCGCTCCTTACTTTTGCCCCTTTATACCCCGTCCCCAGGTGGCTGATGGGCTAATCGTCGGGGGTTTCGATTTCGATACTTGCGATGTCGAGTTCGCGGCCGTGCAGCAGGCGCACGTTGGCGCCGCCACATTGGGGACAGCGGCAATGGAAGCGATCGTGCTCAAAGACCTCCCCGCAGTCCAGACACTCGCTTTGTGGATGGACTTCCTCCACGGCAAGCTCGCAGCCTCGCGTGAGCGGGTCCTCATCGCGAAATGTCTCCCACGCAAAGTCGAGCGCCTCGCGCACAACTTCGGTCATATCCCCGATACGCAGCGTTACCAAAACGGCGCGCGAGGCCCCCGCCCCACGCGCCGCGCGAATCACTGTATCGAGTATGCCGTTGACAATGCCAACCTCGTGCATACCGATTTACTCCTCGTCGTCCTCATCGTCCGAGAACAGGTCCAGACGGCTCACAAACAAGCCCTCCTTGCCCTCGCGCGCGGTAATGACCACGCGGGCAATGGCGAGCGAAATCTCGTAGAGCGAGAGCAGGGCACCATACATGAGGCCCAGCGTAACGGGCGAGCCGTCGGGCGTAATCACAGCCGAGCCCACAAGCAGGCCCACGTACACGTAGCGCCAGGCGCCGCGGAAGGCCGCGTAGGACACGATGTGGAAGACGGACAGGTAGAAGATGATAAGCGGCAGCTCAAACGCCACGCCAAAGCCGATCATAAAGAGCAGCTCCATGTTGACGTAGTTCTCCAGGTCGGGCAGCGCCGTGGCGACGGCCGAGGTCTCGCCGATAAGCCACTCAAAGCCCGCCGGGATGATGATGAAATAGCAGAAGATGGCGCCCAGGAAGAACAGCACCGTCGAGGCGAGCACCGTGGGCACGACCCATTTGCGCTCGTTGGGACGCAGCGCCGGCAGGAAAAATGCTAGAATCTGCCAGATGATCATGGGCGTGCACATGACCACGGCCATCTTGATGGCCAGCGAGAAGCGCAGGCCAAAGCCGCCGAGCGTGGTGGTGATGTAGAACTTACCGTCCGGCACAAAGGAGCGGATGGGGTCTTCCAGGATGTCGAGCACCACGGGCGTGGCGAAATACAGCACGATGGCGGCGGCAAACACCGACACGACCACGATAGTCAGGCGGCGACGGAGCTCTCCCAGGTGATCGAAGAGCGGCATGCGCGCAGGTCCGATAGGCATTACTCATCGCCTCCCTTCGAGGCGTCGGCGGCAGCGGCGTCGTCCTCGGCCTCGAGCTCGCGGGCGAGCTGGTCGACGACGGCCTTGCGCTTGCGGGGACGACGGGCGTAGAGGTCGGCCGTCGTGGGCTCTACCGGCTCGGGCTCGGGCTCCGGTTCTGCAGCAGGCTCGGGCTCGACGACAGGCTCGGCGGCAGCGGCAGGCTCGGCACCCTCGGCCTCCTCAGCAGCACCCTCGCCCTCGGCGGCAGCCTCGCTCGCGGCCTTCTCGGCAGCAAGGCGGGCACGGCGCTCGGCAAAGGTCTCCTTCTTGGCGGGCGCTGCCGTCTCGGCGGCATCCTTGTCCGCATCGGAATCGTCATCGACGGCAGTCTTCTTGGGCTTGACCGGTGCCGAAGCGGCCTCGCTTACCGGATCGATAATCTCAGACTGAACAACAGCCGTCATCTTTTCCTGCGTCTCGCGGAACTGACGGATGGCACGGCCGATCGTGCGGCCCATCTGCGGGAGCTTGTCCGGGCCAAACAGCAAAAAGCCGAAGACCACGATGATCGCGAGCTCACCCTCTCCAATACCAAACACACATACCTCCAAGGCTCGATGTGAGTCGAGCCCGCACCGCGCCATTCGGCCGGAACTCGTCTATTCATTCGGTCAAGTATAGCGCCCGGACGCCAAAACGTCCGAGCGCATCACAAACATATGCCAACGGCACGCCCTTTTGGGGGCAAAGATTATGCAGCGGTGATCGAAATCTCCTGGTCGACACCCAACAGCTGAACCACGCGCATTACCGGGGGCTGCACATTGGTGCAGCTAAAACGCTTGCCGTGGTCGACCGCGTGGTGCGCGGCGCCCACGAGCACGCCAATGCCCGTTGAATCGATGTAGCTCACCTGGGCAAAATCGAGCTCAACGGCCTCAGTGGGCTGCTCGAGCGCCAGGTCGATGGCATTGCGCAGGCTATCGGCGTTAGAGATATCGATCTCGCCGGTTACCTTAATGGTGTAGAGCTCTGGCGTGGGGTTGGTGGAAATACCCAAATCCATGTATATGCTCCTTTACGTATCGAAGGTGCGGATAGTACGGGAAGCCGCGCGTTAGGCGCGCTCGGCACGCGCGAGCTCGGCAGCGACAAGCTTAACGGCCAGCACCAGCACATCGAGCGCGGCCTCCAGGTCCTCGACCGTGGGATAGCTCGGCGCGATGCGGATGTTGGTATCGCGCGGGTCCTTGCCATAGGGCCAGGTAGCACCGGCCGGCGTGAGCTTGACGCCCAGGTCGGCGCAGAGCGCGGCGACCTTTTGGGCCGAGCCCTCGGGACCATCGAAGCTTACAAAGTAGCCGCCGCGGGGATGCGTCCAGGTGGCGCAGCCCGTGTCGCCCAAGCCCTCGGTGAGCTTGCGCTCGACGGCCTCAAAGCGCGGGCGCAAGAACTCGGCATGCTTTTTCATGTGCTCCTTGACCGCCTCGATGGTGGGAAGGAAGCGCACGTGACGCAGCTGGTTGAGCTTGTCGGCGCTGATGAGGCCGGCCTTCAGGCGCTTGGAGAACTCGGCGATGACCGCGGGGCTCGCACCGATAAAGCCGATACCGGCGCCCGGGAAGGTGATCTTGGACGTCGAGGCGAAGGCCACCACGCGATCCTCGGTGCCCGCCGCGCGAGCGAGGTCGAAGATATTGGCGAGCTCGTCGGTCTCGTCGTACAGGTCGTGCACGCAGTAGGCGTTGTCCCAGAAGATGCGGAAATCGGGCGCGGCCGTGGGCATCTCGACCAGGCGACGCACGGTGTCCTCGCTAAAGGTAATGCCCGTGGGGTTGGAATACTTGGGCACGCACCAGATACCCTTGATGGAGTCGTCGGCGGCAACCAGGCGCTCGACCTCGTCCATGTCGGGGCCGTTGTCGGTCATCGCGACGGGGACGTTCTCGATACCCAGATCGGCGGTGATGCCAAAGTGGCGGTCGTAGCCGGGAACGGGGCACAGGAACTTGACCTTCTTGCCGTCGTGCGCGGCCTCATAAGCCTCCCAGGGCTCGCTGCCGCACGAGCCGCAACGCCAGAACATACCGGCAATATCGTGCTCGATCAGCAAGCTCGACGAACCCAGCACGAGCGTCTGCTCGGCGGGGCAACCCAGGAACTCCCCCGCCAGCTTGCGTGCCGAGGGAATGCCCTCAAAGCAGCCGTAGTTGGAGCAGTCGACATTGCCGTCGTGCAGATCGGCATCGGCATTGAGGATATCGAGCATGGGTCGAGAGATGTCCACCTGGGAGGGCGACGGCTTGCCGCGGGCCATGTCGAGCGCCAGGCCCTTGGCCTTGACCTCGGCGACCTCGGCTTTGAGCGCCTCGATGGCGGCATCGAGTTCGGTGGTTTCCATCTTCTGGTAGATCGTCTGCATGGGTGCGACCTTTCACGAAGCGGTACGTTGCAATTCTTCTAAGTATAGACCGCCACCGTCGCAACGTTATGAAGCCGTGATAGATTAAGTCCATCGCAATGAATTACGAATCGCCGCGCATGCCGGCATGAAGCGCCCAAGGAGGCACTATGGAGTACGGATCGTTCCAGGCCGAGGAATTCGGCGACCTTCAGCGCCTGGTCGACGGACTGTTTTACGACCGCCACGCCATCGACCGCCTGGATCTCATCGTGCAGGCCGAGATCTTGGACCTGACACCCGACCTTATGGAAATCGTGAACCTTTTGCCGCCCGGCTACTACGACCGCCAATCGCTTTGCGACCAGCTCAACTCCGCCTTGGCCGCCCACGGCTGGGGCGCCATCTACGGCACCGTGGAATAAACCTAGTCATTGGGGCCTGTGGTCAAAAAATAGCAAATATGAGTACTGTTACTTTTTTAGTAACAGCGATTTTGAATTAAAAAGGCCAGTCTTGGCCTTTTGTGTCCGGTTTTGGAAGGATGCATCAGCATTTTTCGTCCAGCCACGCAATCGTTAATGCACAGACAGAATAGATTTGTACATTATTTTCCGCACCTAAAATGAAACGCCGTTTGTGACAGTACTCACAAACGGCGTTTTTTGACCACTGGCGTGTCCGGCAGGTGGCAAGTACCACTCAAAACCGCGTTTTACACGCGCTCGAGCAGGCTCTGGCGTCTGTTTCTACGCGCCTACTCGTTCTTGGGCGCGGGGTGCTTGCAGATCACACTCATGTAGATCATGCCAAGTACGGCCGCGGTGACAGAGCCGGCGAGAATAGCGGCCTTGGCGGCCAGAACCTCAAACTGGGCCGTCGGGAAGGCGAGGCCGCTGATGAGAATCGACATGGTAAAGCCGATACCGCCCAGAATGCCCACGCCGGCAATCATATGCCAGTTGACATTGTGCGGCAGCTCGCAGGCCTTGAGCTTGACCAGGGCGAACGTCATGCCAAAGATGCCGATCGGCTTGCCCAGCAGCATGCCAAAGTACACGCCGAGCGTCACCGGGTCGGTGAGTAGCGTGCTCATGTCCACGCCCACCAGGCGAACCTGTGCGTTGACGAACGCGAAGATCGGCAGGATCACAAAGTTGACCGGCGTGGAGATCAGGCGCTCCATGCGGATGAGCGGCGGGGTCACGCGGTGCATGACGCGCTCGACTTTGGTGGTCGAGACGGTAAAGTCATGCTGGCCCAGGATGTGCGCCTCGTCGTCGTAGCGGTCATCGAGCAGCGGCAAGCACTCGCCCAGCCAATCGGTGAGACCATCAAGCTTAACACCGCACTTGGCCGGGATGGTGAAGGCCAGGATGACGCCAGCAAGCGTAGCGTGCACGCCGCTCTTGAACATGCAGAACCACAACAGCAGGCCCAGTACCGAATACGGGGCAAGGCGATAATGCTGCGTCTTGTTGAGCCACACGAGCGCACAGGTCACAAGCGCGGCGGCGCCCAACCAAAACGGATTGGGGCTCTGACCGTAGAAGATGGCGATGGCGGCGATGGAGATGAGGTCGTCGGCGATGGCGAGCGTCGAGAAGAACACGCGCACGCCGTTGGGCACGCGGTTGCCCAAAAGCGACAGCACGCCCAGCGCAAAGGCAATATCGGTTGCCATGGGAATGGCCCAGCCGTTGTGCGCGCCGGCATGGTTAAAGATCAGATAGATGCAGGCGGGAACGACGACGCCGCCCACGGCCGCCAGCATGGGAAGCATAGCCTGGCGCGGGTTCTTGAGCTCGCCGACCGTCATCTCGTACTTAAGCTCAATGCCCACCAACAAAAAGAAGATCGCCATGAGGAAGTCGTTGACGAAAAGCTCAACGGTAAGACCGGCCGTAAGGTTGCCCAGACCCACATACAGCGGGGTCTCCAAAAAGTGATGGATGGCCTCGTAGGCATCGGTGTTGGCGCAAATGACGGCGGCGATGGCGGCGAAGACCATGACGGCGGCGGAAATCGTGCCGTTCTCGGTGATGCGCTCCCAAATGTCGTGGCGCTCAAAACGCTTGCGCTCACGAACGTTAAACAGCTGCTCGGGTGCTGCCATGGGCGGCTCCTTTCACGGGAAAGCTCCCGTCTTAAAAAAGCACGGCCCGCCCAAGTGGCGGTGCCGCGCTCTAACGTATTACGCTTGCATCTAGCCTACCCTGCACGACAGGCACGCAGGCGTGGCCGAAAAGCGGAACCACAGGTTGAACATTATTTGCTCAACGGCACGGGCGCGCCTATCCAAGAGACGACGCGGCGCCGTGCACAAAAAACGACCGGAGCGCGGGGCTTCCGCGATCCGGTCGTGGCGTTTGGTCAACTAAACCTAGCAGGCGGCCATGATGGGGGCAGCGACCTGCTTCTTACGGGAGAGGACGCCCGGCATCCAGACGCCGTCGTGCTCGTCGGCAATGCCCAGGCCCTTCTGAGCAGCCTCGGTCTCGCCCTCGAGCAGGACCTGCGAGCCCTCCTCCATGATGTCAGTGATGCACAGGACGATGCCGTCGGCACCCTTCTCGGCGGCGTAGGCGCGCATGGCCTCGCGAATCTCGTCGATCATGCCGAGTGCGCGAGTCTTGTCGACAGTCTCGTACTGGCCGATGAGCAGCTTCTTGCCGGCAGGCTCGAACATCTTGATGTCGTTGCCGACCATCTCGGCTGCGGTGAAGGAGCCAGACGGACGGGTGAGGAAGACCTCCATGCCAAACTTGACCGGGTCGACGCCCACCTGCTCGCCGAGCTTGGCGGCGACGGCGCGGTCGACATCGGTGGTGGTGGGGCTCTTGAGCATGAGCGTGTCGGTCATCATGGCCGAGAGCAGCAGCTTGGCCTGGACGTCGGAAAGCTCAACGCCGAGCACGCCGGCGAGCTTGGTGACGATGGTGCAGCTGGAGCCCCAGGGCAGGCAGATGTAGTGCAGCGGGCCGGCGGTCTCGAAGTCGCCGATGCGGTGATGATCGACAACGCCAAAGACCGTGGCGTCCTTAAGGCCGGCGACGGACTGGGCAGACTCGTTGTGGTCGGTGAGGACGACGAGCTGACCAGCCTCGACGGACTCGATCACGCGGGGCTCGGCGATGCCGGCGTCGGCGAGCAGCTTGGCGGACTCGGCCGGAAGCTGACCAAGGGCGCAGGCCTCGTAGGTGTTGCCGGCATACTCAACCTGGTTGAGCAGCTGGGACAGGACGACGGCGCTCATGATGGCGTCGTTATCGGGGTTCTGGTGACCAAAGACAAGAACGTTTGCCATGGATATCCTCCACTTGATATGTGTACTTGGACGTAGCTATGGTAGCACGCCGATGCCGAGCCTTCGCAGACGGAAGGGCCACGGCATATTTTGGGGCGCAGGCACGGGGGCCAAGGCTGTCCCTTTTGCACCATGTTGGTGCAATGTAACCTGTCCCCCTTGCACCAGCTATTTACCGGCAGCGCGCAGGGCTACGTAGGCAGCACCGATGATGCCGGCGTCGTTTCCGAGCGAAGCAACCTTAATGGGCGTCTCGCGCGAGGCGGAAAGCGCGTACTGCTTAAAGTGCTCGCGAACCTTGTCGAGGTAGACATCGGCCGAGGCGGAGGCGCCGCCGCCGATGAGGAACATCTCGGGATCAACCACGTTGGCAATAAGCGCCAGTGCGCGGCCGAGATAGTCGGCCATGGTATCGGCCGCGGCCAGCGCGAGCTTGTCGCCCTCGCGACAAGCCTGGAACACGTCCTTGGAATCGGAGGGGCCGGTCAGCTCGATGGGCTCGACGCCCGCCTTCTTGCACTCGGCAAGGTAGTTGCTCACCACGCCGGTGGCGCTGGAATACTGCTCCAGGTGGCCATGGCCGCCGCAGCCGCAGGTGCGCTCCTCGGCCGGGTTCAGGCACATGTGGCCAATCTCGCCGCCAGCACCCACAACGCCCGATACCACGTCGCCGTTAACGATAACGCCGCCGCCCACGCCGGTACCAATGGTGACCATCACCACGTTCTGTACGCCCTTGGCAGAGCCGAGCCAGGCCTCGCCCATAGCAGCAGCGTTGGCGTCGTTCTCGTACTTAACGACCGCGTCGGGGCAGTGCTCCTGGATGGCGATCTTGAGCTCGGGCAGGTTAATGGCAATGTTGGCCTTGACCTTGGCATCGCCCGACGCCGGGATGGGACACGGAACGGCCAGGCCAATGCCCGCCACAAAGGCACGCGGAATCTGTGCCTTGGCGACCACCTGGTCGATAGCCTCGGTCACCGCGGCAAAGCCCGCGGCGTCAACGATAGGAGGCGTGGGCACGCTGGCCTTGGCAAGCAGGTTGCCGTCCTCGTCGAACAGGCCCTCCTTAACCGAAGTGCCGCCGACGTCGATGCCGATGTAGTACTGCTTAGGTTCCATGGGAGCCCACCTTTCTCGTTTAAACATTGCCTGTATGGTACCGCTCTCAAGGCAAAAACCTACCAAAAAGGGACAGGTTTGTTTTGGCAGGTTTTATCTGGGGTAACGCAATTGGCTGCCCAACAGGCCGCGCAAGACCATCCCCAAAAATAAAGGCGCCGGGAGGCGGAGGCTCCCGGCGCCCGTCAAAGGGACTATGTTGTCTGTTGGACCGCACGGTCCGTCGCGGCGATAACGCCGACTAGGCCTGAAGTACCTGCAGCTGCTTGTGAATCTCGATGAGCTCCGTCGCCATGACGCGCATGGTCTCGGTACCGGCCATCTGGTCCTCGGCATGCAGCAGAATCAACGGGGCCTCGCCGTTACGCTCGCCGTTGGCCTCCTTCTTCAGAAGCCCCATGTGAACATCGTGGCCACCGTTATAGGCCTCGTCGCCCTGCTTGATAAGCTCCTCGGCGGCGTCAAAATCGCCCTCCTTGGCCTTTTGCACGGCATTGATGTACATGCTCTTGGCGGTACCGACGTAGCTGATGATCTCGAAGCAGGTCATCTGCAGTTCGTTCATATCCTCCATGCGGAGCACCTAGCCCATCACGCTGACGCAGTGGTCGATGATGCCGGCAGCGTTCATGCGGCCGTAGTCGACCATGTTGATGACCTCGACCGGAAAACGACCGGCGGCCTCCTTCTCAAAATCGCCCTTGGTGTAGCCGATCTGCGGACCAAGCAGCAACATGTCGCACTCGTCCAGGTGATCGTGGGCCTCGTTCATGGGACGAGCCTCGACCTCAATATCCAGACCACGGTTTGCAACCTCGGCCTGCATCTTCTGGACCAGCAGGCTCGTGGACATGCCGGCATTGCAGCAGAGCATGATCTTCTTCATGGTTTCCTCCTTATAACTGCGCGGCGCGCAGACGACAACTGGTTGTATTCCTTGCGGCTATTGTGCCCGCTCCCCTGTATCTTTACGCAAGGGAGAGAGCCGCGGGCACCGGCACCGCGTACCGGCGCCCGCAAAGGTGAAAGGGACGAACGTTAGGCGTTCTACTCGGCGAGAGCCTCCTGCTTGGCGATTGCCTTCTCGGAAATCTTCATAAAGGGCAGGTAGACGGCCATGCCAATGACAATCTCGAGAGCCTGCCACACGCCGGCGCGCCAGTCAAAGCCCGTAGCGAGCAGGGCATTGATGACGGGAGGCATGGTCCAGGGCACCTGGGCGATGCAGGGGCTGATGATGCCTGCGCAGGTAAGGCCATAGGTGATGCCGATGAACAGATCGGGAAGAAGGACGAACGGGATCATGAGCGGCAGGTTGTACACGATGGGGTAACCGTAGATAACCGGCTCGTTGATGTTGAACAGACCAGGCAGGATAGCCATCTTGGAAACGGTCTCGGAAGCCTTGTTCTTGGAGAACAGGAGCGTGTCGAGCAGAAGCATGAGGGTGCAGCCCGAGCCGCCGATGAGGGCGAAGCTGTTAACGATCTGCATGTTCATGTAGTGATCGGGCTGGATGGTGCCACCGGCGGCAAAGGTAGCCATGTTGTCGACGATGAGCATGGTCAGGATCGGCTCGACGGTAGCGCCAGAGATGGTGGACTGGTGAATACCGACGCAGAACAGCAGGTTAGCAAGGGTGTAGATGAGGATAACAGCCCACGGACCGGCGTTCATGATGCTCTTGAGCGGGTTGGAGATGCACGTGGAGATGATGGTGCACAGATCGGTGCCGGCGCACACGGCGAGCAGGGCTGCGGCAAGAGCGAAGATCGCGAGGTTGAGCAGCATCGGGATCATGACGTTGAAGGAGTTGGAGACCGCGGGAGGCACGCCCTCGCCCAGCTTAACCTTGAGCTTCTCGACGCCAGAAATCTTGATGAAGAGCGAGACGGAAAGCAGGGCGATGATAATAGCCGAGAACAGACCGTTGGTGCCGGTGTTGGCAGTCGAAAGGGCGCCCGTGACCTCGGCGGAGGTGATCTTGTCGGTGAGCAGCGGGCTCGTGGCGGCAAGCGAGGCGGTGATCTGCTGCGGCATCATGATGACGAAAGCAGAGATAGCGACGACCACGCAAGCGAGCGGGTTATCGAAACGCTTGTTCTTAGCGAGGCTGTAGCCAATCAATCCGGCCAAGATAATGGCAGAGACGTTGAGGGTGCCCAGCGTAATTGCCGAACCCCACGTCTGAAGGTTGGCAAGGCCCGCCGCATCGAGCGGGAACAGAGGGAACACGACGTTGTTAATAAGAACCGCGATACCCGCAAGGATATAGAGCGGCGTGATGGTCGCGAAGGCGTCACGCAGGGAACGCAGGTGAACCTGGTTTCCCACCTTCGCAGAGACCTCGGCAAACTTGTCGAGGAAGCTCTTTCCGTTGCCACTGGCCATGATTGCTCCTAACTTTCAAATCCGGCCTTTTCCTATGCGCACGGTGGTCTGTCGCCCTCTGCCACCAGATGTGCCATGTGTTGCGCGCAGCGGCGCGCGGTCTGGGCGTTCGCCCGTTCGCTAATCAACCACGTGAGTCGTGGCGACCTGCTTGAGCCAAGCTGCCGACTTCTTAAGGCGGCGCTTGTAGCCGTCCATAAGGTCGACCTCGACAAAACCGTAACGGTTCTTAAAGGCATTCGCCCAAGACCAGTTATCGATGACGGCCCAATAATGGTATCCACGGCACTTGGCGCCCTCGGCAATTGCCTTGGCAACCCACTCCAGGTGCTGGCGTACAAAGTCGACGCGGTAGTCATCCTGGATGGTTCCTTCGGCGTCTCGGTTCTTGTATTCGTCCATGATGCCGATGCCGTTCTCGGAAACGAACCACTCAAGATCGGGGTAGTTCTTAGCGCAGTCCATGCCAAAGTCGTAGAGGCCCTGCGGGTAGATCTCCCAGCCGCGGCTCTCGTTCATAACGGCGTCGGGCCACACGTACTCGTCGGCAAAGTGCGGCAGACCGTACTGGTCGATCTTGCTCGCCGGCGCCTGAACGCGCGTGGGGTGGTAGTAGTTGCAACCGAGCCAGTCGACAACACCCTGCTTAAGAATCTCTTGGTCGCCGGCACGGAACGGAAGCTTAACGCCGCCCTCGGCCAGGCTGTCGAGCACGTCGGCGGGAAGCTCGCCCTTGGTAATGAGGTCGAGCCACCAGCGGTTGTTGATGCCGCTGGTCATACGCACGGCCTCGAGGTCCGCCTCGCTGGGGTTCTCCTTGGTGTAGACCGGGGTAAAGCAGTTGATCATGCCGATCTTGGCATCGCTGCGAACGGCGCCCTCGTCATAGGCGCGACGGTAGTTGGCCACGGCCAGCGCATGTGCCAGCGAGATGTGATACTGCACGGTGCGAGCGCGGCTAAAGTCGTGGAGCTGCGGGAACCACACGCCCTCCTGATAGCGCTGCTCGGGCTCGACGATGGGCTCGTTAAAGGTGAACCAGTACTTGATCTCCTGGCCAAACTCGTGGAAGGCGACGTCGGCGTAATGTGCGTAAGCCTCGACAACCTCACGGCTCTCCCAGCCGCCACGGTTAAAAAGGTAGGTGGGCATGTCAAAGTGGTACAAGTTGACAAACGGCTCCAGGCCGGCTTCGCGAGAGGCGCGGAACAACTCGTGATACCACGCGGCGCCTTCCTCGTTGAGGTTGCCGTCGGCATCGAGCAGACGGCTCCACTGGATGGAAGTGCGATAGGTATCCAGGCCCAAGTCCTTCAAAATGCGAAGGTCTTCCTGGTACTTGGCCATAAAGTCATTGCCGGCGTAAGAGCCAACGCAGTTGTAGAACGAGCCCAGATCCTGGATGGACCAGGTGTCCCACAGGTTCTCGAGCTTGCCGCCCTGGTTCCACTGACCCTCAGTCTGCGGGCCGGACATAGCAGCGCCAAAGAAGAAGTCGTTGGGCAGCTGATACTGTGCCATCAAAGTCCTCGCTTTCGTGTTCTAGAGCTTCCGGTTGGAGACGGGTTTGCTTTGGCAGGTTATCCGGCGCGGGCGCGCACCGGTCATACCGATATCCAACCCGCCAAAACAAAACCGTCCCCAAACGGTCGATCCTGTTCTGCGGAAAGATTCCGTTCGTTGCTTAAACTATAGCGCTCTAATTATAAAAGTAAAGGGTCTTTTTCTTTTTTCTTTCTCGAGCTTCTTAGATAAAGGTTATATGGGTGCCTTGTTAAGGGTTATACTTACTTGCGTATTGATATATGTCGGAAAGGAGGTTCAATGATTCCCAAATACGAGGCGATAGCTGCAGATATTCGTCGAAGTATCGAGGATGGCGCTCTTAAACCGGGCGACAAGCTTCCCACCGTCGTTGAGTTCTGCGAGCTCTATAGCGTTTCCAAAATCACCGTCAAACGAGCTATCGAGCAAATCACCGAGGAAGGTCTTATTACCAGCCGGCGCGGATCGGGTACCTACGTTAAGGACACGGCGGGACTTCCCGGCCAGGCGTTTTTCCAGGGCAAAAACGACCGTGCCCAGGGCTTTTCGTATGAGCACCGCGGGGAAAAGGTGACCTCGGTGGTCTACGATTTCTCGATTGTTAATCCACCGGCGGACATCGCAGCCCAGCTGGGAATTGCCGAGGATGACTTTGCCTATCACGTCGTGCGCGTGCGTCAGGCCGATGGGAAGCCCATCGTTATCGAGTACACCTACATGCCCCTCGAGCTGATTCCGGGGCTGAAAAAGAAGGACCTATACGGATCGGTCTACCATTTCATCCGCGAGCAATGCGGGCTGAAAATTTCGAGCTTCCACCGTACCATTCGCGCCGTGGCAGCAACCGAGGAAGAAGCCGATCGCCTGGACACCAAACCTGGCTCTCCCCTGCTCGAGCTCACCCAGATTGGCTTTTTGGACAGCGGCGCCGCCTTTGAGTATTCGGTCTCGCGCAACGTTGGCGACCGCTTTGAGTTGCACAACGTAACGTTGGCATAGGTTTTTGTAGTCATCCGGGCGCTCGCTTTGAGCTGTTTTGTGCAGCGCCCGCACAACACAATGGGGGTATGAACATGTCCGATTTGATTAAGCTGACGCCGATCTTTCACGAGAAGATCTGGGGCGGCCGCCAGCTCGAAACCGTATTTGGTTACGACATTCCCGAAGGTCCCATCGGTGAGTGCTGGGCCATCTCGGCCCATCCCAACGGTGACTGCCAGATTGCGGAGGGCCCGTATGCCGGTCACACGCTGTCGTGGCTGTGGGCCGAGCACCGCGAGCTCTTTGGCAATTGCGAGGGCAAGGAGTTCCCGCTGCTCATTAAGATTCTGGATGCCAAGGACGACCTTTCAATCCAGATTCATCCCAACGACGAGTACGCCGCCGAGCACGAGAACGGCAGCCTGGGCAAAACCGAGTGCTGGTATGTGCTGGACTGCGAGCCCGGCGCCACGATCATCGTCGGCCAGCGCGCGCACGACCGCGCCGAGGCCGCACAGATGATCGAAGAGGGCCGTTGGGACGAGATGCTCAACGTGCTGCCGATTCACAAGGGAGACTTTTTCCAGATCGACTCCGGCACCGTTCACGCCATCAAGACCGGCACGCTGATTCTGGAGACGCAGCAGTCGAGCGACGTGACATATCGCCTGTACGACTACGACCGCCCCGGCACCGACGGCAAGCTGCGCCCACTGCACATTGAGCAGAGCCTCGAATGCATCGACTTTGATGCTCAGGCTCCGACCGACGGCACGGTGACCGCGCCCGAGGTCGATGGCGTAACCGAGCTCGAGTCCAACCCCTGCTACACCGTCGATCGCGTGCGCGTCGACGGCAGCAAGACCTTGGAGCAGCGCTGGCCCTTCATGTGTCTGTCGGTCATCGACGGCGAAGGCACCATCTGCGGCGACCCCGTCCGCAAGGGAAGCCACCTGCTAGCTCCGAGCACCGTGGACAAGATTGAGCTCGAGGGCAATATGGAACTGATTATCAGCCACCTCTAGATCGCAACAACAACCCAAACGCAACAAGGGGCTCCCCCGTTCATCAACGGAGGAGCCCCTACTCGTAATCTATATATCAGCCCACCCGGCTCTCCAGATCAAAAAAGCGAACGAGCAGAGCGACGTTCGCAAGCAACGTTATCTAAGGACCTGGGCGGGCGTATGGGGCAACATCGATCGCGAGTTCCGCACGCAAAGGAGGCCACTTAATGTGGCCTCCGTCTTGCGCAGGACTGCCCGAGCAGGCGATGTTGCCCCATACGCCCGCCTAGCAGGATGTACGGGTTTTCCAGGTGCGGCAGATCGGCCTGAAAGAGGAGGGCATAGACCTTGAGGTCATGCCCGACGATTGAAGGCCGAGGTGCCGTGCCTGGGAAAGCCGCCTAGGTCAGTTTCACTATAGGTGCGAAGCCCTTCATAAGCTTTTTGGTCTGGCCGGTCTTTTCGAATTGGACCTCGATCATGTCTCCAGCGACCGAGATCACGGTACCCGTGCCAAAGGTCTTGTGGCTCACGGTATCGCCCGCGGCAAAGTCCTGCGATGCGCTGGCGCGATCGACCTTGCGCTCCACCGTCGGGGACACCTTGGACGAGGGCTTTTTGGCTCGCGGCGCGCCCGAGCCAAAGGTCGAGGCAACACGGCCGGCATCGGGCGAAACCCCACGATGGCGCTCGGTCCCGTAGCTGCTGCCGCCAAAGAAGTCGTCAAAGCTCGATCCGCCGCGCGAACCGGAACCGCCGGTCGAGCGCGTATGCGAGCCAAACACCTTGCCGCCATACATATCCGAGCCCATGCCCGAGCCAAAGGTGCCGTGACGGTCGCCGCGCTTCTCCCAGCCCGTGCCCTCAAAACCGGCAGAGCCGATACCGCTAAACTCGATATCCTCAAACGGAATCTCGTTGAGGAAGCGCGAGCGCGGGTTGGCAGAGGTCGAACCGTAGGTGCGACGCGTGGCCGCATAGGTCAAGAACAGTCGCTTACGGGCACGCGTGATGGCAACGTAGGCCAGGCGACGCTCCTCCTCGAGCTTGCCCGGGTCATCGCTGCCGCCAAAGTCGTGCACGTGCGGGAAGATGCCCTCCTCCATGCCGGCCACGAACACCGCGGGGAACTCCAGGCCCTTGGCGGAGTGGATGGTCATCATGGTGATGGCATGCGTCTCGCCGGCCAGGGAATCCAAGTCGGAGCGCAGGGCCAGCCACTCCATGAGTGCCGGCAGCGCCTTGCAGGTGAGCGGACCGTAGGTGCGCTCGATCTCGTCGGCATGCACGGCGCCCGCCGGCAACTCCGTCGGCGCGGCATACGCGTTGCCCGCGATGGCGGCGGCCAGGGCATCCTGCGGAGAAAGCGCCGGGGCCGCCAAGCTATCGAGCGGATTGGAACCCGCGGCATCACGCGCGCCAACGAGCGCCTCAAACGAGGATGCCGGGGCAGACGGCCCCGGTTCAGGCGCAGGCGCGCTCACCACGACGGGCTCGGACTCGGCGCCGGCCGGTACATCGGCAACGCCAGCCGCGCGCAGCTCTTCCAAGCTCTCGAGCGTACCCTCGATATCCTCGTGCGTCTCTTCAAATTCGGCAGCAACGCCCAAGAATTCCTGAATGTTCTCGGCGCGGCTCTCGGACTCCATGGTGCCCTCGGCGCGGAAGGCCTGCAGAAGGCCCGTTTTATCGACGATCATCTCGACAACGTCCTTGAGCTCGCCGTCCATGCGGCGACCTTCGCGCACCAGCGACACAAAGCTCGACAGGCCATTGCGGACCTTGGCGCTAAACATGCCGGTCTCGGCGCACGCGATCTCGCAGGCCTGGAAGAACGAGCAACGGTTGTCGCGCGCCAGCTGCTCAATCTTTTGGATCGAGGTGGAGCCGATACCGCGGCGCGGCGTATTGATGACGCGCTTGACGCTCATCTCGTCGGCCGGGTTCACGATCATCTTGAGATATGCCATAACGTCGCGGATCTCGGCACGGTCGAAGAATCGCGTGCCGCCCACGATCTTGTAGGGCACGCCCGCGCGCAAGAACATATCTTCGAGAATGCGCGACTGGGCGTTGGTGCGGTAGAACACGGCGATGTCGTCGTAACTCGTGCCCTTGGCGTGCAGCTTCTCGATCTCGCCAGCAATCCAGCGGCCCTCGTCGCGCTCATCGCTCGCCTGGAAGGCCTGGATCTTCTCACCATCGCCCTCGGCCGTAAACAGGCGCTTGTCCTTGCGCTGCGAGTTGTGACGCACCACGGCGTTGGCGGCGCTCAGGATATGGCCCGTAGAGCGATAGTTCTGCTCCAGCTTGACGGTCTTGCAGTCTTTAAAGTCCTTCTCAAAGTCCAGGATATTGGTGATGTCGGCGCCACGCCAGCTATAAATGGACTGGTCGTCGTCGCCCACGACCATGAGGTTTTGGTACTTGGCGGCCAGCAGGTTGGCGATCTCGTACTGGACGTGGTTGGTGTCCTGATACTCGTCGACGCTAATGTAGCGGAAGCGCTCTTGGTACTTGTCGAGCACCTCGGGGCGGGTGCGCAGCAGCTCGAGCGTGCGCACGAGCAGGTCGTCGAAGTCCATCGCGTTGGCGGCACGCAGGCGGCGTTCCAGCTCTAGGTAGACCTGCGCGGCCTTTTTGTCGTTGGGGCTGTCGGCGGATTTGAGCATGTCCTCGGGGCCGATCATGGCGTTTTTGGCCGAGCTGATCTTGCTGCGGATCATGTTGATGGGGAACTGCTTTTGCTCGATGCCGAGCGCCTGCATAATGTCGCGCACCATGCGCTTTGAGTCATCGTCATCGTAGATGGTGAACTGGCCGGTGTAGCCCAACAGGTCGGCGTCCTCGCGCAGCATGCGCACGCACATGGCGTGGAAGGTGCACACCCACATGCCGCGGGTGCCGCTGGGGATGAGCGCTGCCAGACGCTCGCGCATCTCGGCCGCGGCCTTGTTGGTAAACGTGATAGCCAGGACCTGCCAGGGCTTAACGCCCAGATCGCCAAGCATATGCGCGATGCGGAAGGTCAGGACGCGGGTCTTGCCCGAGCCGGCGCCGGCAAGGACCAGCAGCGGGCCCTCGGTGGTCAGGACCGCCTCGCGCTGGGCGGGGTTCAGGCTATCGATATCGACGAGCGGCTTGGCGGGTTTGGGTGCCGGCGCGGGAGCGT
This sequence comes from uncultured Collinsella sp., assembly GCA_902488525.1. GTDB lineage: Bacteria > Actinomycetota > Coriobacteriia > Coriobacteriales > Coriobacteriaceae > Collinsella. The sequence goes on along the minus strand of CABTWP010000002.1, from coordinate 35,651 downwards.
CGTAGATGTCGAGCGGAACGAGCTCGGGTTCCGGCGCGGCGGGGACGGTGTACGCATCGAGCGGCACGGGTTCCGGCGCGGGCGGCACGGGTACCGCAGTGTTCTTTTCCCAGGGCAGGGGCTGGGTCATGGGCGACTCCTCATCTGACGGACGGCGCGCCTGCGGGCAGCGCCATAGTTTGAGCCGTACCAGTATACCGAGCCGCGCGGACACCGACGCAAATCACACCACGACTCCGTGCGCCGCCATCAGGCACGCCCCAGCGGATTTGGCGCAATGGGGTCAAGTTAGTCTGTACCACGTTGGTGCAAAGAAACCTGACCCCCGATGCACCAATCACGGAGCCACCGATGTCATGGTAACGGCAGCGAGCGGCGGCCAGAGCGAACAAATTGGCATGAAAAAGGGCGGCATAGACCTTTTGGCCATGCCGCCCCCTTCGAATAACAAGTTGTCGCTCTGGCCGCCGCGCAGCGTCAACCAAGTTACAGGCCGAGCATAGGCTCCAGAACGAAGAAGTATGCGAGCACTACGATGCCCAGGATGATGCGGTAAACACCGAAGCACTTAAAGTCGTGACGGCGGACGAAGCCCATGAGCCACTTGATGGCGATGAGCGAAACCACAAAGGCCACAACGCAGCCCACGCCCAAGATGGCGACCTCGTTGGCGCCGAACGTGCCGCCCTTGATGAAGTACTTGACCAGCTTGAGCGCACTCGCGCCAAACATAACGGGAATAGCCAGGAAGAACGTAAACTTGGACGCCACCGAACGCGTGCAGCCCAAAAGCAGGCCACCGATGATGGTAGAACCGGAACGAGACGTACCAGGCACCAGCGAAAGCACCTGGAAGCAGCCGATACCCAGCGCAGTCTTCCAGCTCAGGTCCTCGAGCGTGGCGATGGAGCCAAAGTCCAAATTCTCGTCATCGTCCTCATCCTCAGCGGTAGCCGCGGCGGGCGCCGCAAAGTGCGCACCGGCGGGACGTCCGCCCGCCACCACAGCACGCGAACCAAACGAACCGGCAACGGCCATTTCCTCGCGCTTGTTCGCGCGCCAGTTCTCAATCACGATAAACAGCACGCCGTACACAATGAGCGCCAGCGCCACGACGGGAGCATTGTAGAAATGCTCCTCCATCCAGTCGTTGAGCGGCAGACCGATCGCCGCGGCGGGAATGCAGCCGAGCACAATCTTGCCCCACAGCACCCAGGTGTCGCGACGGCCCTCCTTGCCCTTGCTGGGCGAGAACGGGTTGAGCTCATGGAAGAACAGGACGCAGACGGCCAAAATGGCGCCAAGCTGAATCACGACCAGGAACATATTCCAGAACGTCTCGCTCACGTTCATCTTGACGAACTCGTCCACCAAGATCATGTGACCGGTCGACGAAACGGGCAGCCATTCGGTGATGCCCTCGACCAGGCCCATGAAGGCAGATTTTAGAAGCTCGATGATATCCAAAGGGACCCCCTCGTTAGACACCCGCCGATATTGTTCTGCGGACGGTGCGGGCGATGTCCCATTATCAACCGTTGGCGGCGCGCCTGCGCCTACCCTTACCAAAAAACTCGCCCGTTCACAGAATTGCGAGCGGTCAAACCGAAATCCTTGGGTATAACTGCAACAAGATAAAGTGTCCGGCGGCCAACGCGCCCGCGCCCGCCCGACGCACGAGCCCCGCGCCCGTGCGATAGACCAAGGAGGAAACCATGAACGAGGGCTACACCAAGGTATTTGTTTCACTCGACGGTACTGAGCAGCAGGATTTTGTGCTCGCACGCGCCATCAAGGTCGCCGCGAACAACGGCGCTAAGCTGATCATCGGCCACGTTATCGACTCCACCGCGCTCGAGAGCGCCGGTTCCTATCCGGTCGACCTGGTCAACGGCTTGGAGGAGGCCTTTAACAACTCCATCGCCAAGCAGCTCGAGGAGGCCAAAGCCAATCCCGACATTCCCGAGGTCGAGGTCATGATTCGTACCGGCCGCATTCGTGAGACGCTCAAGGATGAGATGCTCGACGTGGTCAAGCCCGATCTGGTGCTCTGCGGCGCCCGCGGCCTGTCCTCAATTAAGTACGCGCTACTGGGCTCGATTTCGACGTTCCTGCTGCGCAATACGGACTGCGACATCTTGGTCGTGAAGTAGGTTCCTTCCCGTCGGTGCAAGGCCTGCGGGGTTATCACGCCGACGTCCTCGCCGCTTCGCGGCTGCGGGATGTCGGCTTAGATAACCCCTCCCGGCCTTACGCCTTCGCAGCCTTACTTCAGCGAGTTGGCTGATAAGAAAGATGGCGTGCCGCCCCGATTGGGGCGGCACGTTTTGTTTGGGCGGCACGTTTTTGTTATAAGGCGATCCTGCTTAGACGCGCTTGCACTTCTGGAATGATCTTCTCGAACATTACCTCCGCCTCGGAAAAACCCTCTTCTTTGAGACCGCGCGCGGCATCTCTTAGCGCGTCTGGAACCTCATTGCAGGTATCAGCAATCATTCCGGCAACAATTCCCCCGGGCAAACCCGCCCCAACCATTTGGCTCATCACCGACCCGCGCGTTACGTCGTCAATCTTGCGGCTCCCACCAAACGAGACGCCCATCTCACGAACGAGACTGGGGTAAACCGTTGTACACAGCACGTCGTAGAGCGGCGCCAACCTCACCTGCTTCCAACTTTCGTCCCATACGAGCGACCAGTTCTTTAGATGGTTATCGCAGTTACCTACGGCATAGTCGAACAGCTGGTTATAGCCGACAAGGAACCTGTCCTCCATTTGATTCGTCGACGCCCTTCGCACTGCATCGACGATAAGCCCCAGGTAATTGGCGCCCGTGGGCTCATATTTAAGCTCACGCGAGATGCCCTTGGCCTGACAAACATCTTCCTGGTGCAAACGGTATGGAATTGGCAATCCGTCGACCGAGCGTCCGGCGTCAGGCGTTACTCGGTCAAATCGCCTCACGGCGATAATTGGCTCGGCATCCTCAACTCGGATAAGAAAACACTCTTCGGCCGATAGGTCCATCAGAGAGGCGGCTCTCACGCACATCGCTTCGCACACCGTCTCGCCCGGGAACGTTTTCGACCCCGCCTTGAGAATGTGCGTGGATGGGGCCGCTCCATGAGGCAGGTACCATCCGCCACATGGGTCATCGCCCGTATGGTAGAGACCGACCTTTGCCTGAGCACCTGCAAGGGAGATTCGACTCTCTAGCGCTAAATCAAAAGCAACCTCCGCCGGCGCGTATGCCAGCCCGCTTAACTGTTCCTCACCTATCTCTTCATAGCCCATTTCGAGACTGTCGGCCGAAGGCTCTCGCGTCAAAACCAGAGCGCCGACAGGTTCATCGCGGACTAAATCGAGCACCTTAAAGTAATCTCCGCGTTCCGCTCGCGCCCTTTTCTCAAGGTCCCTGTTGAGCTGCCCCTCCGGAATGATGCCGGAGAAAAAGGAACCCGTTGCGTCCGGACTAAATGTCTCGGCCGACAACGGCAGCGAGGTCGAAATCGGGGCCGCATCACCGCTCTGGAGATATTTGGGGCTATAGGTGAATATCGGAAGCCCCGCGTTTTCCTCCAATATGCCAACCAGCTGGTAAGACCCATTAAACTCACGGTGAACGAACAGCGTGCCATCCATTATTTCCCCCTCACCTTCAGAATAAAATCAATATCCACGATGGAGGCGTAATCGAAAATGACACCAATTTCGACCGTTGTCCGCCCCCGTTCGATATCACCGATCACACGAAGGCTGCGGCCCGTCATAGTCGCGACGTCACGTTGAGTCAAGCCGAGCTCACGCCTTCTGAGCCTAAGGGCCTTCCCTATCTCGGCGGGATCGAAAACCGTGCGCTCCGAGAAAGCGACTTCCGACGGTTTGAGCTTGATGCGCCCATCCAGCTTTTTAATCGTTGTCACCGTTCTCATGACGCCTCCAGATATATTCCTGTTCGTGAACATAGTATAAACCTGTAGCACTATGTTCATGTACGGGAATATAGCGTTGACTACATTAGCAATGTTCCCGTTCAGAAATATAGCTGCCGAAAAGCCTGATTTCTTCTTAAATGGGAAAATCCTGAACGGCTACGCCATACGGGCTAACTACTCAAAGTATTGGAACTTGTTGGTTGAGAAGGCAAACGTGACGACGAAGCCTTCGCTGGGCTCGGACGCTGCGGTGACGTCGATGCCCATCTTGGAGCACAGACGCGCCACCAGGTAGAGGCCGATGCCCGTTGCGCGCTTGGTGGTGCGACCGTTGTCGCCGGTAAAGCCCTTCTCGAACACGCGGGGCAGGTCGGCCGCGCTCACACCACAGCCGTTGTCCGCGACGGTAAGCTCGATGCGCTCACTTGCCAGGCCCTCGTCCAGCAACGCGCCCGAAAACGTGATCTTCGCACCATCCTCACGCGCATATTTAATGCTGTTCTGAATGAGCTGGCCCAGAATAAACTCGAGCCACTTCTCGTCGGTAAACACCTCAAAGTCGAGGTTCTCGCACACCGGGGCCACATGCGCCGCGATGAGCTCGCGCGCGTTGGCCTTAATCGCGCCCGTCACCAAGGTCTTAAGATCCCAGCGGCGAATCAGGTAGTCGCGCTCCACGACTTCCGAGCGCGCGTAGTACAGCGCCTGGTCGATATAGCGTTCCACGCGAGCCAGCTCACGGCCCAGGTCATCCACACGTGACAGGTCGTCTTCGCTGCCATCCAGATTTTCCAAAATTAGATGGGCCGCCGCCAAGGGCAGCTTGGCCTCGTGGACCCACCTCTCGATATAGTCGCGATAGTCATCGGTCTGGCGCCGGCCTTCGGCAACCTCGTCGCAGGCAGCTTTGCCCACCCGGCGCAAGACCTCGTACTCGAGCTCGCCCTCGGCATAGGTCGGGCATTGCACCATCTCCTGCACCCATGCGGGACTCTCGAGCTCCTCTGCCGCACGATCCAGCTGGCGCAGAAAACGACGACGACGCGCGTACTCGATTACGATGCCGAGCATACCGAAGATAAAGGACACGCCGACCGCCACGGCCACGATAGAAACGGGTGCGCCGGCGACCGTCAGCACAAAGCAGCTCAGCAGCACGCCGCACGTCCACACGGCGACGGGAAGCAGCGCGTCTTTAAAGAACTTGGCGAACGACATAGCCGGCCCCTAGACCGAATAGCCTTGGCCGCGGTGCGTCGTCAAATACCCCTTGATGCCGATTTTTTCGAGCGTGGTGCGCAGGCGGTTGATGTTAACGGTAAGCGTGTTGTCGTCCACGAAGGCGTCGGAGTCCCACAAGTCCTGCATGATGGCCGGACGCGAGACGATCTTGCCCGCGCGACCCAAGAGCAGCGAGAGGATACGCAGCTCGTTTTTGGTGAGCTCGGTACTGTCGCCGGTTGCCGTATTGGTGACCATGGAGCGGGCGAGGTCGAGCTCCAGCCCCTTGTGGACGAGCGTGCTGCGCTCGCCTGCCGCCGCGGTGCGACGCAGCAAGGCATTGATGCGCGCCACGAGCACACGGGCGCTGTAGGGCTTGGGAACAAAGTCGTCCGCGCCGAGCGTCATGGCCATGACCTCGTCGATCTCGGTCGTGCGCGACGTGAGGACGATGATGGGAACCTCGGATTCGCGGCGAACCTCGTGGCAGATATGCTGGCCGTCCTTGACGGGAAGTGTGAGGTCGAGCAGCACTAGGTCGGGCGCGGCGGCGAGAATATCGCGCGAGACATGCTCGAATGATTCGCATGCCTCGACCTCAAAACCCGCACGGGCAAGGATATCGGCAAGCTCGCGACGAATGGGCTCGTCGTCCTCAACGATATAGATCAGCGCCATGGATTCCGCTCCCCCCTTGGTTGTCTTGCCACCATTATGGCTGCGGAGCCGCAGGTGCGCGCCTTGCGCGTCACCAAGGTGACAGAACTGTTCGCGAGCGGCAGGGGCTTGCCCCTCGCTCGCAACGGGCACGGGAATTAAATGAGTTTTTAATCCCCGTCCCAGAAACATCATTTAGCGGCGGGCGCGAAGCTTTTCGTAGCCGTCGGCGAAGAAGGCGACCGTGGCGGCGTCGGCCTCCGCGGCGTCCGTCTCGGTTGCGGGGACCACGCCGTGCTCGTCGCTCACCAGGAACAAGGCACCCTTGAGCTGCGCGGGAATGTCTACGCGCGTGACTGGGATGCCCTTGGTCTGGGCCAGCTGTTCGATGAGCGTCGCCGTGCCGCACAGGCACTCGTCCCCCGGCGCCACAAAGGCAAGCTCACCGTTGTTGACGGCAGCGAGCAGCTCGGGCGCCACGCCGGTCTCGTCGGCTTCGGAGCGAGCCTCGGCAGAACGGGCACGCAGCGCCTTGGCCGACGTATCGGCCAGCGGCTCGTACTCCCCCACCGTCATGGCGGCGTTGCCGTTAACGTCGATCACCAGCATGAGCACACCGTCGCGGGCGGTGTAGTCGCCCTCGGCAAGCGACCACTCAACGTGTTGCTTGGCCCAACTGAGCATGTTATGGGTAAGTGGCTCGCCCTGCACCAGGCGCTCGGATAGCGCGCGGATGTGGCGATTGAGCATGGGCACCTTTTTGTTGGACATGCGCCAACGGCAGACAAGCGCGGGCTTGTCGAGCGTAAACTTCTCGACCGCCTCCTGATTGGCGCAAAAATCCTCGTACGCACGCTGATCCTCGGCGTTACCAAACAGCTCGGCATCATCAATCTGGGGCATGGTTGTACCTTTCGTGTTAGTCATTCCGTCCTCTTATACCAAAAAGACGGCCCTCCAAACGGAGCAGCCGTCTTTTGCGGAGATTATTTTAGAAGCGAGGCCAGTCCAAGGGACGAGATCGCATCCCATCCTCCCCAGTCAACCTAACAGGTCGGCGAGGCTTGCCCAGCCACCGCACCTTGCTTAGTGGCGGAAGTGGCGGGCGCCCGTAAACACCATAGCGATATTGTGTTCGTTGCAGGCCTGGATGCTCTCGTCGTCGCGCTTGGAGCCGCCGGGCTGAATGATGCAGGTCACGCCGTGCGCGGCAAGCACGTCGACGTTGTCGCGGAACGGGAAGAATGCGTCGCTTGCGCAGGCAAAGCCGCCCTTCTCCACGCCCTCGCGCGCGCAGAAGTCCTCGGCACGCTCGCAGGCCAGCAGCGCAGAATCCACGCGGTTGGGCTGACCCGGGCCCATGCCAATGCCGGCCTTGCCCTTGGAGACCAGGATGGCGTTGGACTTAACGCCCTTGCAGACCTTCCAGGCAAACTCGAGCTCGGCCATCTCGGCGTCGGTGGGCTTGCGGTCGGTGGGGAACGTAAAGGTCGCGGGATCCTCGGTCACGTGGTCGACTTCCTGCACCAGCATGCCACCGTCGACGGAGCGCAGCTCCACCTGGGCGCCGTGGTCCACGCCGCCGGTAGCCAGCACGCGCAGGTTGGGGCGCTTGGCCATGCGCTCGAGCGCCTCGTCGGTGTAGCTCGGGGCGATGATGACCTCGACGAACTGCTTGTTCTGATCGGCAAAGTGCTCAACCAGATCAAAGGGAACCTCGCGGTTGCAGGCGATGATGCCGCCGAAGGCGCTCTTGGGATCGCAGGCAAAAGCGCGGTCGTAGGCAGCCGTGATGTCCTCGGCAACGGCGGAACCGCAGGGGTTCTGGTGCTTGAGGATTACGCAGGCCGGCTCGTCGAACTCGCGGACCAGGTTCCAGGCGGCGTCGGCATCCAGATAGTTGTTGTAGCTGAGCGGCTTGCCCTGGATCTGCTTGGAGCCCACGAGCGGGAACTGCGAGCTCGCGGTGTTCTCGCAGCCCTCGGCAAAGCGATAGACTGTGGCTTTCTGCTGCGGGTTCTCGCCATAGCGCAGGTCGTCGACCTTCTCCAGCGAAATCTCGAGCTTGGCAGAGGTGTCCGCCACGTCGCTTGCCTGGGCGGCGAGCCAGCGGGAGATGGCCGTGTCGTAGGCGGCGGTGGTCTGGTAGACCTTCACCTGCAGGCGACGACGGGTGGAAAGCGTGGTGCAGCCACCGGTCTCGTGCATCTCGGCCAGGACGGCATCATAGTCGGCCGGATCGGAGATGACGGTAACGCTCGTGGCGTTCTTGGCGGCAGAGCGCAGCATGGAGGGGCCACCGATGTCGATGTGCTCGATGGCGTCCGCGAAGGTGACCTCGGGGTTGGCGACGGTCTTCTCGAACTCGTACAGGTTGACGACGACCAGGTCGATCAGCTTAATGCCGTGCTGAGCCGCCTCCTGCATGTGCTGCTCGGAATCGCGGCGGGCCAGCAGCGCGCCATGAACCTTGGGGTGCAGGGTCTTAACGCGGCCGTCCATCATCTCGGGATAGCCCGTGAACTCCTCGATGGGGGTTACGGGAACGCCCGCGTCCTCGATGGCACGAGCCGTGCCGCCCGTAGAGATGATCTCGACGCCAAAGTCGTCAACCAGCGTCCGTGCGAAATCGACGACGCCCGTCTTATCGGTAACCGAGATCAACGCGCGTGCGATCTTCACATCAGATCCCATGCAGTCCTCCTGTCTGGTACGCCGCCGTGCTCTGTGAGTCGGTGATACGTCGATCTGCAGCGCTCGCGCAGCGGCATTGAAAATACTGATTTAATGTAGCGCATCGAGCGCATCGATGCACCCCGCAACGGGTGCATGTGCAGAAAAAGTTTGCGAGCGGAGGGGATGGGCATGGCACCGGGCACGGTGAGTTCATGGAACACAGGGGCACCATAATTAGATGCCAATGGCGTGGTAGAACTGTGCTCGATATGCATCCGCAAAAGAAAGAGGCACCATGGTCTCGCGGGTTCTCTACCGACCGTTTGATACCGAAGACTTCGACGCCATCGCGCTGATTCTGCAGCAGCTTTGGCATAACAATTCGGATAACGATGAGTACAACCGCCTTGAGGCCGCGTGCGACCTCGCCTATTGCCTTTCGTCGTCGACGTTTTCACAGGTTGCCGTAATCGACGGTCAGGCGCGTGGCATTTCGCTCGCGCGTGCGGGACAGAGCTCCGGCGCCACTATCAACGAGCATTGGATGGATACCGAACGCGCGCTGCTATCGCAGATGCGTGAGCTAGAGCCCGATGCGTGCGCCGAGTATCTCTCGTTTGTGCGCGCAACCATCCGAACCAACAACCGCCTGCTCGAGAGCAGCCCGTTGCCGCACGACAACGAGGTCACGCTGCTTGCCGTGGATCGCGATGTCCATGGCCTGGGCGTTGGCACGGTTCTGCTCGATGCCGCCGTCTCGCACCTGTCCTCGCTTGGAGCGACGAGGGCGCACCTGTACACCGACTCCAACTGCTCGTGGAAGTTCTACGAGCTGCACGGCTTTAAGCGCACGGCCACGCACCGCGCCAACCGCGAAGAGCGCCGTCACGACATGCCGCGCGAAAGCTTCCTCTACGAACTCGATCTAACAGCCTAGGCCCATCAGCCATATCTAGTCATTTAGGAACGTCCCCAGTGACTAGTCGTTGGGGACAGCCTTCGTAGGTAGCGCATAAAAATGGGATGGATCCGTCGGCAGTCGCTGGAGAAGATCCATCCCAAAAATCAGAGCGCGCTAGAACGTTCCGCCGCCGCCTCCGCCGACGCCGCCACCACCGCCGCCAGAGAAGCCGCCGCCGCTGCCGCCGCTCGAGCTATCGGAGCTCGAAGCCAGCTCGCGGATGGTCTCGTGATACACATCGTTGAACGAATCGAGCGGAGACTCGTTGCCGTAGTGATGGTAATACCACCAGTAGCAGGGGTAGTTGTCGTAGAAATCGTCGCTGTTGCGCAGGTCCGCAGGCACGGCCTCGGCCAGCTGTCGCAGCACTTCTTTCGAAACGCCCAGGGCAACGCCCATCACCAGCAGCTTGTTCCACAGCACCAGATCGCCGGGGACGGCTTCCTTTAGACGCGTGAAGTCCTCGAGCCAATGCTTAAGTGCCTTGCAGCGAGCCGCCACCTCGGCGCCCTCCGGCGTAAAGCGGCGGAACGTAAGGCCCACGCCGATACCCACCAGCACAATCGGCACCGAGATAACCGCGGCGGTAATGTTCGCCTGTGCGCCATCGGTAAAGAAGATGGATCCCACGGGAACAAAGGCAATCAGGATACCAAGAACCAGGCAAAACACCATTGCAACAATGCCGTCCGAGGCAACGTACTCGCTATCGGCCAGCTTGCCCTTAACGGTATTCTGATAGTCCTCGAGCTTATCACCCACGGGTGTAGCGTGCTGCTTGACGTAGTGCTGCAGCTCGTCGAACGTGCGCGAGCGATCGCCGTTCTCGTCAGGCTTAGCACCGGCAAAGAAGACCTTGAGCACCATGTGGTCAATGCCCTTGGCCGACTTCCAGCCCGCATCACTCACCGTCACGCGATACGTCTGCTCTTCTTTTTCACGCCCCAACAGACCCTTCTTGGCCTTGGTTACGGTCGCCTGCTCCAGCTTGATCACACGGTCGTCAGTGAGCTTCATGAGCGTGGCGATATATGCCTGATCGGGCACCTCGTTCCAGCTCATGAGGGCCGAAAGCACGGCGGGATGGTCGGCCGAAGGCACATCGCGGAAATATTCGTCCTGGAAAAGCGGCTTGGGCTTGCGCTTGCGCAGCTTGAGCATAACGATTGTGCCGGTAAAGGCCACCGCCGCAACAACACTTAGCACGGCAAGTGCATTGGCAATCATGCGAGCGTGAGCGCGGCGGGCGTTAGCTTCGTCGGCCCATTCCTTCTCTTCGCTCAGGATCGTTGACATGCGCTCTTCGCCCGAGGCGGCAAGCTGCGGCACCCAGTCGCTGGGGAAGGCGATGCGTGCCTCGGCGAATTCGCCCTGGTGCACGCAGGGAATGGTATAGGTGACCATGGGTTCGTCCGCATCGAGCGATACATCGCCCGTCAGCGGGCCGTGGCCCCATGCGCGGAAGTTATCGCCCTTGACGGCCGCCGTCCCGGCAGCGGCATTTGCGAAGTACACTTCCATCTCGACATCGTCGGAGTCCGCGGACCAGCCGTCGCCCACAAACTTCCAGTAGAGCTCGGCGGTATCGGCCCAGTTCATAACCGCACCGGTCATGGTGTAGCTCACGTAGTAGATTGCGCTGTCGCCGCTCTCGTGAGGGCTGAACACCTTAATCCTTACGCCGTCACCGGTCTGCTCGACCGTGTAGACGCCAGAGTCGCCCTTGTTCGCGCTATCGACTTTGTTAAACGCGGTGTCCTCTTCCTCGACACTCAGCACGTCGACGCCCGCCGTGCCGCCCTGCTGGTTGGTGCCCGTATTGATCTCCCAAAACACGCCGTTGATGTCGTCGTCGAAATCAAACTGGCGTCCCTCGACAACGGTCAGCGATCCATCGGCCTCGACCGTGGCACTGATATAGGTCTGGGTCATGGAGTAGCCGTCGGCGTGCGCGGCGACAGGCAGCAGCAACAACGCAAGCGCGACGAGCACGCAGACGGAAGCGAATCGCGCAAACAGGTGGCGCTGCCGGCTGACTTTGGCGGCGAGGGTGTTCATAGGCACATCCTTTGTCTGTAAAACCAACAGCGCCATTGTCCCACGTTTGCGGGTACGCATGGCGAACATCTAGGCGACCGGAGCGCCAAACGGGATGAAAGTCACACCCGCACCCCGGCAGCTAGTCATTGGGGACGTTCTTAAATGACTAGTCATTAGGGACACCCTTGGCATAGCCCGCCCCGGCAATAGATACCACTTCACAGCTCCGTCACAGGTGTAGCGGCTTTGTGTGGGCGCGGCACGCGCTGATTGAGCCGCCAGCCGAGGGGCATAAAGCAGTTGAGCGAAAACGGTTTGCCCCTTTGCCGTTCGCTCGAGGATCATGTCCCCCTTTTCCGCGGAAACCCCGGCAGTTGCGAAGAGCTGCCGGGGTTTCTGTCGTTTGAGGGGTTGGGCTGGCGGGCGGCGATCGAGCTGTCGAGCCGGTGGTCCGGCACGCGCAACGCGCGGCCTCGGCAACTTGCAGGCCACGGCAGCGTCTCCCCCACCGCGCCCCGCGCTATACTCGTCCGCATGGATATCAACGCACGCAACATAGCAACACACGCCGCGGACGCACCAGCAACGGCAGCGCCCACCCCCGTCGTGGGCCGCTTTGCCCCGTCGCCCTCGGGCCGCATGCACTTGGGCAACGTGTTCAGCTGCCTGTGCTCGTGGCTTTCGGCCCGCAGCCAAGGCGGCAGCATCGTGCTGCGCATCGAGGACCTGGACGATCGCTGCAAGCGCCCGGAACTTGCCACTCAATTGATTGACGACCTGGCCTGGCTGGGACTGGAGTGGGACGAAGGCCCCTACTACCAGCACGATCGCCTGGATTTGTACGAGGACGCCCTGCGTCAGCTGCAAGACGCCGGCCTCACCTATCCCTGTTTTTGCACGCGTGCCGAACTCCACGCCGCGAGCGCGCCGCACGCGAGCGACGGCACGCCCATCTACCGCGGCGCCTGCCGAGACCTTTCTGCCGAGGAGGTTGCCCGCCGCAGCGCTCTGCGCGCTCCGGCCACGCGCCTGCGCGTACCCGCCGTCGACGACCTCGCAAACGATGTGATCGAATTCGTGGACCGCACGTATGGAGCCCAATGCGAAGCACTCGCCACCGAATGCGGCGACTTTTTGGTGCGCCGCAGCGACGGCGTTTTTGCCTACCAGCTAGCCGTGGTGGTCGACGACGCCGCCATGGGCGTCACCGAGGTCGTGCGCGGATGCGATCTGCTGGGCTCCACGCCGCGCCAAATCTACCTGCAGCATTTGCTGGAACTTCCCACGCCGCACTACGCGCACATTCCGCTGCTCATGTCGCCGGATGGCCGCCGCCTTTCCAAGCGCGACCGCGACCTGGACCTGGGCGAGCTCCGCACCCGCTTTGGCGCGCCCGAGGCACTGCTGGGATGGCTCGCCGGGCAAACAGGCATCGCGCCGGACACCACGCCGCGTACCGCCGAGCAGCTGGTCGAGCACTTTAGCTGGGACGTCATCCGCGCGCATCGGGAGAACATCACTGTAACGGTCGAGTAGCCAGCCACCCCGCCTCTACGCAACATCCCAGGGCTGGAGTTCGTCGCCCAAGCGAACGATGCAGTCGTAGAGCACGGTGTGACGCTCGGCCGGGTTGGTATCCCGATGAAAATGCCCGTAGTACCAGCGCTTGTAGTCCAAGCGGTCTTCCAGCTCATCGAAAAATGCCGTAAGCCGATCAACGGAGGGGCAATTCCAGCCGGACGCTGGATAAAGCGTGGACGAAAGCATGCGCGTAGAGCAGGTGTGAGTGATCACGTAGTCGACCGTCCAGCCCACGCTGTCGAGCTTTGCCCGCGCCTCCTCAAAGTTGCGCTCGTCCGGCAGCTCCTGCGGCCACCAGCTGGAATACGGAATGCGGTATTCCTTGTCCACGCTCGTGGCGCCGCCCATGGTAAAGACCGTTGAGCCGTCGAGCTCAAAAACCTCGCCGCGCGTCAGGCGCCGTATGGGCGAGGTATCCGACAGGCGCTGCGTCAGCCCACCGTGCCACAACTCCATGGGGCGTTCCGCCCAGTGATCGAAACGCTCGTGGTTGCCGTCGACAAACAGCACGGTGTAGGGGCGCGACTCCAGCCAAGCAATATCGGCACATTCCTCGGTAGAAAAGTCCCAGGGAAAGCCAAAGTCGCCCGCGATGATGAGATAGTCGTCGCTCGCCAGGCTATCCCCAAGCTCCCAATCGCGGAGCTTTTGCATGTCAGCGCCGCCATGAATATCGCCTGTTACATAGACCGTCATCGGATTACCACTTCCCTGTAAGTCGCTAGCCCACATTCTGCACGATCACTAAGCCAACCGTTCCAGCCCTTCCATCCCTTAGGGCTTACCCTTCGTTCTTCCATCCAAACGGGTCAAGCACCCAAAAAACCAGATCGAGCACGCCGCCGGTCATCATGGCGCCGGCAAGGGCCATGCAAACGTGCAGAGAACTGGCACTTCGGAGCACGTCGAATGGCCCCAGAACAGCCAGCAGCGCGACCGCTGCGCCGGCAAGGCACAACGCGAGGCACGGCCCCGCGTCCTTGACGCACTTCTTTGCGAGATGCTTGGTGTTATCGCTCATTGGTATCGAACTCCTTAGAGGGTCGTTGTTTGGGTACATGCCGCCGCGGCAGAGCAGGGCGGCAGGGTAAGTGTCCCATGCCGTGCGGACATCAATGGAGAAACCGCCTGCTCGACCAACCTTTGACGCCGTTTTGCACCGGCACCACATCCCCCGCTATCGAGGTCTAATACTTTTCCCACCGCCACCCAAAAACTCATCCAACATTAATCTTGGCTCAAGAATCGCTTAATCTATAACCTGCACTATAGAGTTCGACCAAGGGCGGGGCGGCGCCGCGCAACGCAGGCCGCCGAACGCAACGCTCGCGCCCAGGCAGATCGCCTGGCGTCGCGCCCATCGAACGAAAGGACAGGTCATGGACGACCTCGAAAAAGTTGAAACCATCCGCACCAAGTGCAACGTGAGCTACACCGATGCCAAGGCCGCGCTCGACGCCGCCGACGGCAACGTTTTGGACACCATCATTTGGCTCGAGTCGCAGGGCAAGACGCAGACCACGTCGGCGCACGCCGCCACCGAGTCCGCGCCAGTCGATGAGCCCTCAGCCGAGATGGTCGCCGCGCAGGCCGCCTACGAGAAGTCGAGCGAAAAGACCGACTTCTCCAAGAAGATGGACAGCGTATGGGAGTACCTCAAAAAGCTCTTCCGCCTGAGCCTGGACACCAAGTTTATCGCCACGCGCCGCGATGCGATCATCCTCAACATCCCCATCCTGATCCCCATCATCGCCCTGTTTGCCTGGGGCGCTACGATTTGGCTGATGCTGATTGGCCTGTTCTTTGGCATGCGCTACCGCATCGACAGCGACGGCGACGTGCCCGGCAGCATCAACAACCTTATGAATCACGCCGCCGATGCCGCGGACGACATCAAGCAAAATCTGAACGACGACAAGTAATCGCAGACGGGGGCACGCATGGCACGGATCCTGATCGTAGAGGACGAGGAGAAAATCGCCCGCTTTGTGACGCTCGAGCTGGAGCACGAGGGCTACCAGGTGGAACACGCCGCCGATGGCCGCACCGCCGTGGACCTGGCGCTGGAGCGCAACTACGATCTTATTCTGCTCGATGTGCTGTTGCCGCAGCTCAACGGCATGGAGGTCCTGCGGCGCGTCCGTAAGCACAAGGATGTGCCGGTGATAATGGTCACCGCGCGCGATGCCGTGATGGACAAGGTGGCCGGGCTCGATGCCGGCGCCGACGATTACCTGACCAAGCCGTTTGCGATTGAGGAGCTGTTCGCACGGATCCGCGTGGCGTTGAAGCGCTCGGAGGCCGTGCGGGCGGCTTCGGGCGTTGGCGGCATCGGGACGGGCGCGGCAGGCGGCACGGGTGTCGGCGCCACTGCGATGCCCCCAGTCAGTGACTCGACCCAGGTTTCCGCCTCGCTCTCCCCCGCCACGCTCGCCGTGGGCTCGGTTGCGCTCGACCCCGACCGCCGCGAAGTCACGGTCGGCGGCTCGCCCATTGCGCTCACGGCCCGCGAGTTCGATGTCCTCGCCCTGCTTATGGCGCATGCCGAGACCGTGCTCACGCGCGAACGCATCGCGCACGAAGCGCTGGGCTACGAATACATGGGCGACACCAACAACGTCGACGTGCACATCGCGCATCTACGCGCCAAGATCGAGGACGCCGGCGGCGCCCGCATCATCCAGACCGTGCGCGGGGTGGGCTATGTCTGCCGCGCGTAACGCCGAGGCCAAACGCGTCACCTCCATCGCCCGCGCCATCAACTGGAGCTATATGTGGCGCCGCCTGATGAGCTACGTTTGGCTCGACCTGCTGCTAGTAGTGATTGTGGCGGCGATCCTTGTCTATGGATACAACCAGACGCTGCCCAACGGCGCGTTTACCGCAGAATGGATCCCCAGCGCCACCGTTCGCGGCATGACGCTGACGCCCGCGCGCGGCTGGGACCTGACAACGCTCACCTATACCGTCGAGCTTGCGCGTACCACCAAGACTTTCCCCCTCGCGCAGGACCTCGTCACGCTATGGCCTCTCTACCTTGTCGTTGTGGGTTGGCAGGTCATCAGCGTGCTCAACATGCTCGGCGGCGCCCGCCGCGTGCGCCGCACCATGGCGCCGCTCAACGATCTGGCCCTGCGCGTGGACGAACTCGGCCGCATGCAACTCGCCGGCGGCAAGATGGAAACACTGGAGCAAGCCATCGAGCGCGCAAGCGTCGACTCGCCGAGCGTCACTACCGGCGACGCCGACCTGGCAAGCATCGAGGTTGCACTCAACCGCCTACTGCGCCAGATGCAAGAGGCCAAACTGCAACAGATGCGCTTTGTCAACGATGCGAGCCACGAGCTGCGCACGCCCATCGCGGTGATTCAGGGTTACGTAAACATGCTCGATCGCTGGGGCAAAGACGACCCGGGCGTGCTGGCAGAATCCATCGCGTCCCTCAAGGCCGAAAGCGAGCACATGCAAGAGCTCGTGGAGCAGCTGCTGTTTTTGGCACGCGGCGATGCCGGGCGCACGGTCCTGCGGCGTGCGGATACCAACCTGGCCGCACTGGTCGGCGAGGTATGCGAGGAATCGCAGATGATCGATACCGCGCACACGTATCGGCTGGCGTACGACACCGCGCTTGTCAGCGATTCGCGCTGCGACGCGCCCGTCGACGTGGCACTCGTGAAGCAGGCGCTACGCGTGATCGTGCAAAACGCCGCCAAGTATTCGGACGCGGGAACGACCGTCACATTTGGCATAACGCCGGATGCGGGCGCGGGCACAATCGACATAAGCGTTGAGGACGAGGGCATCGGCATGAACCAGGAATCCGCAGCTCACGCGTTTGAACGGTTCTACCGCGCCGACAACGCACGCAATGCCGGCGCGCAGGGCTCGGGCCTGGGGCTTGCCATTGCCAAGTGGATCGTCGATAGCCATGGCGGTGTCATTGGCGTGACCTCAGTCGAGGGCGTCGGCAGCCGCTTTACGATTCGCCTGCCGCGGTAGGAAGCCCCTCGGCATAAATAAAGGGATAGGGCCACGCGGCCCTATCCCTTTTTGCTAGCTATGGCAGCTTGTGCGCTATTCGCGGCACAGGTGCACGGCGAAACCGGCGAACTCGCGCTTAAAGTACACGAGCTTGGTACCACCGTCGGGCAGCAGCGCGCGCGACTCTTCGTTGACCTCGAGCCCGCGCTCGGCAAACCACTTCTCAGCTGCATCGATGTCGTTAACGGCAAAGCCGATGTGGCCCTTGGTGCCACGACCGTTCTGCTTCATGATCTCGACCAGCGAATCGTTAAAGTACGAAACCGGGGTCTCGGTGACGGGCAGGCCCATCATCGTCGAGAACAGCTCCGCGATCTCCAGGGCGTCTGCCGGGTCGGTGGCGTTAATGCCCACATGGGCAACGCGCATACCAAAGAGCTCTACCGGGTTGGCGTTCTGCTCACTCATGCAGTCAGCGCCTACTGAGCCATGACGTCGAGAACGGCCTTCTCGGCGGCAACGCGGTTCATGCCGGTCATGAAGGGCACGCCACTCACGTACGGGCAGGTGAGGCCCTCGGGGGCAACGGTGGTGGCGATCAGCAGGTCAGCGCCCTCGTCGCAGTAATCCTTGGCCTCGGAGATGGCGCACTGCACGATCTCGTACTTGTCGGCATAACCGTTGGCGTCGAGCAGAGTAGCGACCTTCTGGGCAACGAGCGTGGAAGTAGCAGCGCCAGCACCGCAAGCCAAAACGATCTTCTTCATAGGTAATGTCTCCCTTCATGGTTTACTTTAGGTAAGTGTACCGCAGCGAGCGATGGCACTCGGCCTCGATGAGCTTTTATGCCAGTTTGCTTGCGCGCTGCGTATAATACATCTAGTACGTGTTGTCATACCGCTCGCTTTATGAGCGACTAAGGACCCTAATATGCCCGATTCCCGCACCCTCTGGACCGCCGTCGTTATCATCTGCATCGCCGTGTCGGTGTTCTTTAGCGTCAAAAAACGCACCACGTTTAAGCGCCTGCAGCAGCTTATGGCTGCCAAGCAGTGGGACGAGTTCGATCGTTTGCTCGACGGCAAACTCACCAGCATGCTGTACCCGCGCTACAACCGCGACTACCTGCGTCTGAACTCCTATCTGCTGCGCGAGGACCACGAGCGCGCCAGCGAGATGTTCGACCTACTGCTGGGACTCAACCTCCCCAAGATGCAGCGCGTCGACTTGGTGATTAAGGCCTTTAACTACTATGTTGGCCAGGAGGACCGCAAAAAGTCCAAAGAGCTGTTGCACGAGATCAAGGGCTTTGAGGGCGGTCAGGCCGAGGCAGTTGCGCACGAGTGTCAGCTGATGTACGACACGATGATCCTCAAGCGCCACAACGACATTCCCGAGCTGGAGCGCATGCTCGAGGATGTCGGCGACGACCCGGTCAAGCGCTGCCGCTTGGAGTACCTGCTAGCCCTGCAGTACCAGAACAAGGGCGACGAAGCCAAGTTCCAGGAGTTCCTGGAGAAGTCGGGCCAACACTCGATGGCCGTCAACGCGTAACGGACGGCTTGTGCTAGACTTCTAGTCTCACGGGGGCGTGGCGGAATTGGCATACGCAGGAGACTTAAAATCTCTCGCCGCAAGGATTGTGGGTTCGAGTCCCACCGCCCCTACCATATGGAGCTTTCGAGCCCGTGTTCCTCAGGGATGCGGGCTCGCTTCTTTTAGATGCCGGTGGGGCTCTAAGTTGCGGTGAAATAGTTCTTGTTTATGCTGTTTACCAGCCTATTTAGGAACTATTTCACCGCAACTTAGGTTGATACTCCCACATTTTTCGATGGAAAAACGTGGTTGTCTTACACATTTTTCGATGGAAAGACGTGGTTGTCTCGCACATTTTTCAAGGGAAATGCGCATATGGCCTTATACTAGCCGAGAGGGTTGGGAGGCAATATGCAGCGACAGCTTATGAGTGAACTTATCGCTTGGAAATCAAGGGCGAATCGCAAACCTCTCTTGCTTAAGGGAGCCCGCCAGACAGGAAAGACTTGGCTTCTTAACGAATTCGCAAGCCAGCAGTATCGAAACGTCATTCGTTTTGACTTTATGCTCGAGCCGAGCACACGCTCGCTGTTCGATGGGAACCTCGACCCCAAGCGCATCATCTCCCAGATAGAACTCCTACGTGGCCAAACCGTAACGCCGGAAGACACGCTCATCATCTTCGACGAGATCCAAGAAGCGCCACGCGGGATCACCTCGCTCAAGTACTTCAACGAGCTTGCGCCCGAATACCACATCGTAGCAGCCGGTTCCTATATGGGCCTCGCGCTCCGACGCGAAAACGAGTCATTTCCCGTCGGCAAAATCGACCAGCTCACCATGCGTCCCATGGGGTTTGCTGAGTTCGTTCGTGCCGTCGACGGCAACCCGCTCGCCGACGCCATCCTTGCCGCAGACATGAACCTTCTAGCAAACGTTACCGAAAAGCTCGAGCACTTGCTCAAGGAATACCTTGTTGTCGGCGGTATGCCCGAAGTTGTCTCCACTTTCGCCGAGACACGCGACTTCATCGAAGCCCGAAGGCTTCAACAGCAAATCATCGAGGCTTACGAATCCGATTTTGGCAAACATGCACCCGCCCGCATCGTCGAGCGCATGAGGTTGGTTTGGAAATCCCTTCCCGGCCAGCTTGCAAAGGAGAACAAGAAGTTTGTCTATGGCGCCCTTCGTCCCGGAGCGCGCGCACGCGATTTCGAGGAAAGCCTCCAGTGGCTCACGGACTACGGAATCGTTCATAAGGTGCCACGTGTTTCCGCTCTAAAGGCGCCGCTCTCGAGCTACGAAGACCTCTCGGGCTTCAAACTGTTCTGCATCGACACCGGCATCCTCGGAGCGCTCTCCGGTCTCTCTCCGGCCATCGTTCTTAACGGATCCGCTGTTTTTACCGAGTTCAAAGGTTCGCTGACCGAACAATACGTCGCGCAGGAGCTTTTGCTCCAGGACAAAACTCCCGCGTATTGGTCCTCTACCTCCGGCAATGCCGAAACCGACTTTGCCATCGACCATGCGGGAACCGTGCTTCCGCTTGAGGTCAAGGCGGCAGAGAACCTTAAAGCAAAGAGTCTGAAAATAGCCTGCGAAAAATTCAAACTCGAGCGTTGCGTGAGGAGCTCCCTGGCCGCATATAGAGACGAGGGCATGCTCGTCAATATTCCGCTTTGGGAGATTGGGCAAATCGACAAGCTGGCATAGGCGCCGTGGGGACGCCCCGCGAGGACTGTCCCCAGGTGCCGGCAGAAAAGGAACGTCCCCAGGTGCCGGCTGTTGAGTTGCGGTGGAATAGGGACTGTTTGGTGCCCGAAAGGGCGATTTTAGTCCGTATTTCACCGCAACTTATTTAGAGGGTGCTGAGAGTGGGGGTCCAGGCGATGGTGGGAGTCGCGCCGTCGAGAGTCTCGTTGATGGTGGCGGCCATGCCGGCGAGTAGGCTGTTCTCGCTTACGGTGAGCGTCTTGTAGCCGCCGGCACGCATGAGTTCGCGGATCACCACGGCGCCAGCCAAGATCACGCCCGCGCGTTTGGGCTGTACACCCGGTAGCGCGGCGATGCCTTCCGCGTCCAACACAGACATGCGCTCGATAGCGGCCGAGACCTGCTCCAGCGACAGCTCGCGTAGGTGAACAAAGCTCGAATCGTACGGTTCCAGCTCGTGGACCAGAGCCACCAGCGTAGTCACCGTGCCACCCACCGCGACCAGACGCTCGGCGCGCTCAAAGTCGCTGGGCAGGCCTTCAAAATAGGCGGCGAACTGCTCGCCTGCCCACGAGGCAGCGGCAGCAAGCTCGCCGCGTGCGGGTGGCAGCGTCGAGAAAAACCGCTCCGTCACGCGACGGCAACCGATGTCCAGTGAGCGCGTTCCCTCCAGTGCAAAGACCCCGCGCTCAGGCGCATAGACGCCCGTCGCGAGCTCCGTGGAGCCACCGCCCGAATCGGCAACAATGATGCGCTCGCCGGCAAAGTCGTGCGCCACGCCAAAAAACGTCAGGCGTGCCTCGACCTCGCCCGGAATCACCTGTGGCTCAAGCCCCAAATCGCGCAGGCCGTCCAGCAGCAGTGCGGCGTTGGACGCATCGCGCGCGGCGCTCGTGCAGGTGGTGCAGATGCACGCGGCCCCAAAGGCACGAGCCTCGTCCACAAACATGCGACACGCAGCGAGCACGCGCTCAACGGCCGCCTCGCAAAAACGACCCGTCGCGTCCACGCCCTCACCCAGGTCGGTAATCTCGGTATGCTTGGACGAGTCCACGATCGCTCCGCCCTCAACCTGGGCCAACACCAGTCGCGACGACACCGTTCCCAGGTCGATCGCGGCCACCTTATGGCGTTTGCAATTTGTCATTGCGGGCTCCCCTCCGGGCGCTATTTGCCGTTGGACACGACCGTCTGGCCCTCGACACCGTTAAACCCAAACAGCATGTCGAGCGCCTGGATGTACCACGGCACGTCCTTACCGACTTCTTCGATTTCCTTGGCAACTTCGCTGGCCTTCTTGGCGTTCGACGACTTCTGGCTCGACGAAGGATCCGAATCGTCGTCCAGGCCCTGCACTTCAATCCTCTTCTCGCCGGGCATCACCAGGCCCAGGTCCTCGGATGCCGCGTCCTTAATGCCCTCCTCCGAAAGCAGCTTGTCGACGCTTTTTTGCAGCTCATCATTGTATTGCTGGCGAATCTCGACCTGCTTGGCCAAGATGTCGCTCGAGCGTTTTGCCACGTACAGGTCGCGTACGGGAAAATACAGGCTCACGAGCGCCAGCGCCACCACGATACCGATAAACAGCGGACGCAGAGAGCCATGCGTAAAGTCATAGATCGCCTTGACTACCGCATTGTCGTTGGCGTAGCGCATAAAGTCCGAGCCCGAAAGACGGCTCGAAGGCCTGCTCGACCTGTCGTGCGTCTGGGCCGAGGGACGCGACGCATGTGTCGAACGTGCCGGGCGCACCGGTCCATCTGCCGAAGTATTCACATGAGCATTGGGGCGCGAGGTACTTGTCGGGCGCTGCGTGGAGCGGTCGGCGCCGGCGTAGGCGGACCCACCGAGCTGCACCGTGCGCGCACGGCGAGGCGACGGCTCACGCGAACCGGCGGAGTAGTACCTGTTGTCGTAAATCTGATCCATGTGCGCCTTGTGCGGTTGAGGTTTGTTTGCGCTAAGTATTCTAGTTATAGCACGAGCGCGCACACCACCTTCGGCAGCCTTTGCTCGACATAAAAAAGGCGCTGAGCCATATGTCCCAGCGCCCATAGCGCTTTGCGGCATCCAGCCAAGGCGAGGCGGAACCGAGTCAGCCTCCCCCTCGCCAAATTTGCCCGTTTAGCGAATGTTGTAGAACGCGGCCTTGCCGGCGTAGCGCGCGCTGCCCTCGAGCTCGTCCTCGATGCGGATGAGCTGGTTGTACTTGGCGATACGGTCGCTGCGGCACGGGGCGCCCGACTTGATCTGGCCGGCGTTGACGCCCACGACCAGGTCGGCGATCGTGGAGTCCTCGGTCTCGCCGGAGCGGTGGCTCACGATGCAAGCGTAACCGGCCTCCTTGGCGGTCTCGATGGCCTCGAGCGACTCGGTGAGCGTGCCGATCTGGTTGACCTTGACCAGGATCGCGTTGGCGGCACCCAGCTCGATGCCCTTCTTGAGGCGCTCGGTGTTGGTGACGAACAGGTCGTCGCCCACCAGCTGCACCTTGTTGCCAATGCGACGGGTAAGCTCGACCCAGCCGTCCCAGTCCTCCTCGGCCATGCCGTCCTCGATGGAGATGATGGGATAGGTGTCGACGAGCTTCTCCCAGTAATCGACCATCTGGGCACTCGTGTACTCAACACCCTCGCCCTTGAGCTCGTACATGCCGGTCTCGGCGTTGTAGAACTCGGTCGAGGCCGGGTCCATGGCGTACATGAAGTCGACGCCGGGCTTAAAGCCGGCTTTCTCCACGGCCTTGGTGATGTACTCGAACGGCTCGGCATTGGTCTTGAGGTTGGGGGCAAAGCCGCCCTCGTCGCCCACGCCGCCGCCCAGGCCGGCCTCGTGCAGCACGCCCTTGAGGGTGTGGTAGACCTCGGCGCACCAACGCAGGCCCTCGGCAAAGCTCGGGGCGCCCACCGGCATGATCATGAACTCCTGGAAGTCGACGTTATTGTCGGCATGCACACCGCCGTTGAGAATGTTCATCATGGGCGTGGGCAGCAGGTGGGCATTGACGCCGCCCAGGTACTGGTACAGCGACAGGCCCGCCGACTCGGCAGCGGCGCGGGCGACGGCCAGCGACACGCCCAGGATGGCGTTGGCACCGAGCTTGGTCTTGTTAGGGGTACCGTCCGCGGCAATCAGCGCGGCATCGACGGCGCGCTGGTCGAAGGCGTCGAGGCCCACGACGGCGTTAGCGCACTCGTTGTTGACATGCTCGACGGCCTGCGAAACGCCCTTACCCAGGTAGCGGCCCTTGTCGCCATCGCGCAGCTCGCAGGCCTCAAAGGCGCCGGTCGAAGCGCCCGAAGGCACCATTGCGCGGCCGAAGCTGCCGTCCTCGAGCACGACCTCGACCTCGACGGTGGGATTGCCGCGGCTGTCGAGCACCTCGCGACCGTAGACGTCCAAAATATCGCTCATGTTGTCTCCCTCTCACTTGGAAACGTAGTGGATGCAAGCGACTGGCCGACTGTGCACCGTCGGTGCACCTCCGTAAGTTAGCCTTGTCGCATTTTTTGCATTATGCCCTAAGTTAGCCGAGGGATACACTTGTTTTTCGAAAAATTTAGCGGGAACGATGAGGCGTGTCAGCCCGTCGTTCCCGCAGTCTTACTCCTCCGCCTTTGCGGCATCCCACAGGTCGTTGAGGCCGTGGGTCGAAAGCTCGGCCAGATCCACATGGGCGTCAGCCGCCATCCGCTCCATTGCAGCCCAACGACGGCGGAACTTTGCCGTGCTGGCACGCAGGGCGCTCTCGGCGTCAATCCCCTCTTTGCGCGCAACGTTGACCAGGGCAAAGAGCAAATCGCCAAACTCCATCTCGCGCTCGGGCGAGCCAGGGGCCTCGGCCTCAAACTCGGCACGTTCCTCGGCGACCTCGTCCCACACGTCCTGGACCGTCTCCCACTCAAAGCCCACGGCAGCTGCCTTGCGCGACACCTTCTGCGCCTGCATCAGCGCCGGCAGATGCGTGGGCACACCATCGAGCAGACCCTCGGGCGCGGCCTCGCCCGCCGCCACGGCCTTGTCCTTGGCAGCCCTCTCGGCAAGCTTGACCTCGTCCCAAATCTTGAGTACCTCGTCGGAGCTGTCGGCATCCACATCGCCAAACACGTGCGGATGACGGCGAATGAGCTTGGCGTCGATATCGCGCGCCACGTCGGCCAGCGTAAACTCACCGGCGTCAGCCGCAATCTGCGCATGCAGCACGACCTGCATGAGCACGTCGCCCAGCTCCTCGCGCAGGTGTGCCGCATCATCGGCCTCGATGCAGTCGAGCGCCTCGTAGGCCTCCTCGATCATGTTCTTGCCGATGCTCTGATGCGTCTGTTCGCGATCCCACGGGCAGCCATCGGGCTGACGCAGGCGCCAGATGGTCTGCACCAGATGCTGCAGCTCGACCGACGCGTCGACCAGCGTCGACAGATCGCGCGAGCCCTCGGCATTTTGCTGAGCCATGTGCTGCGCCATGGTTACTCCTCCTCCAGGATTACGTGGCGGAACGCGCCGCCCTCGTAGATGCCGTAGCTGTGCGTACCGTCCTTGGGAATGCTCACGCTGCCGGGATTGAAGAGCCACAGGCCCGGGTGCGCCTCGCTTGCCTCGTTAACCTTGATGTGCGTGTGGCCGTAGACGAGCGCGGAGCCCTCAGGCAACGCGGGCGCATGGTCGACGCTGTTGTGCATGCCGGCGCCAAAGACATGGCCGTGCGTTAGGAACAGCTCGCGGCCGGTTTCGTCAAACAGCGTGGCGTAGTCGGCCATGACGGGAAAGTCGAGGACCATCTGGTCGACCTCGGCATCGCAGTTGCCGCGTACCGCGATGATGCGGTCGGCCAGGGCGTTGAGCAGCGGGATCACGCGCTTGGGGGCGTAATCGCGCGGCAGGTCGTTGCGCGGACCGTGGTAGAGCAGGTCGCCCAGCAGCACGATGCGGTCGGGCTGCTCGGACTCGATGGCGGCAACCAGGCGCTCGGCCCAATATGCCGAGCCGTGGATGTCGGAGGCGATGAGGTATTTCATGGGGAGATCCTTTCGAATGGGGTTGATATGGCTGGGCGCAGGATGTCGCCACCAGCCGCGTTATTCAAATCGCAGTGCCACGGCTTGTGCCGCCTGCATCACGCGCTGGAGCGGCACATTGTGCTCGCGGGCGAGACGGGCGCAGTCCTCGTACTCGGGCGCTGCACGCTCGCTGCCGTCGGGCAGGGTTGCCACTTTAACGGACACCTCGCCCCACGGCGTCGTCACCTGCTCAAAGCGGCGTGGCAGGCAAACGCGCTCCATAACCTGGCGACGGATGCCGTTGGTCGTGGTTTCCAAAAAGATAATCGTCTGCAGGCGTTCGATATCCTCATGCGAGCAAATCACTTGCAGCTGCCAACCGGGGCGGCCTTTTTTGCAGTAGAGGGGCAGCCAGTGCACCTCGCGCGCACCCGCCTCGCGCAGGCGGTCGGCGGCGTAGGCGAGCACCTCGGGCGATGCGTCGTCGATATCGCATTCCAACTTGACGATGGTTTCGGGTGCATCGGTCTCGCGGGACAGCGGGGATGTGCTATCGCATGGCATACGGTCCGACTCCTTTCCGCACGGGCTCGTTTTGTTCATCCAAACGCTAGCACATCGGACGTGGCACAGGCGTGACTTTCGTCCGTCGCCGCCCTCGCCCCTATCCAAACATATACATCAGCCTCCAAACATGTCATTTTCTGCAGCTTTTGGAGGCTGATGTACATGTTTTGAGAGCGCAAGCGAGGCCGCACCGCGCGTCGCGCAGCCTTTCCAATCGATTTCGACCCCCGGCGTGTCCGGCGTGTTGAGAGCTGCGCCATTACAATGGAGCGGATTCGCTTGACGCAAAGGAGCTGCCATGTCTGCTTGCCCGCTGGTCGATTGCCACACCCACACCTCGTTTTCGGACGGCCACGCCTCGTTTGAGGAAAACGTCCGCGCTGCCGCGGCCGCTGGCTGTCGGGTCATGGTCTCGACCGACCATCTCACCCTGCCCGCCAGCATGGACGCCAACTGCGAAGTGCAGGTTGTCGAGGGCGACCTGCCGGAACATCGCCTGGCATTTGAGGACGCCCGCAAGCTCGCCGCGCAGATCGCACCGGAGCTCGAGCTTATCTATGGCTTTGAGTGCGATTGGTACGAAGGCTGCGAGCCTTTGGTTGAGCGCTGGTCCCAGGGCGCCGTCGTACGCCTGGGCAGTGTGCATTGGATTGGCAACCCAGGCGATATCATGGCCGGCGCCGCGAGTACGGCGGGAACGGAAAACGTCGCTCGCCCCGATACGCCCGATTCCCCTTGCGGTTGGATCGACGACGACACTAACCTGCATGTTTGGGAAAACTTGGGCGTGCGCGGTGTATGGGAACGCTATGTCGATGACTGGTGTCGCGCCTGCGAGAGCCCGCTCAACTTTGATGTGATGGCTCACCCCGACCTGGTCATGCGCTTTTCGAAGGAAGGCTTTGCGCCCGACTTTGACCCCGCGCCGTTTTGGCAGCAGATGGCCGAATGCGCCCACGATACGGGTCGTCGCGTTGAGGTCTCGACCGCCGCACCGCGCAAGGGCCTCGACGACTATTACCCCTCGACGGGGCTGTTGCGCTGCTTCGCCCACGCCGAGGTACCCATCACCTTTGGCTCGGACGCGCACCGCGCCTGCGACATCTGCTGGAATATCCGCGAGGCACAAGCCCACGCCTACGACTGCGGCTACCGAACCTCCGACATCCCCCACCCCACCGGCGAATGGGAACCCACACCCCTCGACTAGCCATCCCTTCATAAGTTGCGGTGGAATAGGGATTGTTTTGCCTGATGAAGCGCTTAAACAGTCCCTATTTCACCGCAACTTCCATGACCCCGTTACACCAACAAAGACTGTCCCAAACGACTAGTGGCGGCGGGCGTTGAGTTCGCCGGCCAGCTCGTCGAGGGTAATGCCGTAGCGCTCAAGCGTCACGAGCAAGTGGTAGACCAGGTCACCGGCCTCGTAGCGAATGTGATCGTGATCGTTATCCTTGCAGGCCATGATCACCTCGCTCGCCTCCTCGGCAAGCTTCTTGAGCAGCTCGTCCTCGACGTCGGTCAGCAGGCGAGCGGTATAGCTCTCCTGCGGCGATGCGTCGCGACGGCCGTGAATCACCTCGGCCAGACCCGTCAGCGTCTCGCCGATATTTCCATCCTGAACATTTGCGGTGCGCACACCCATAGTTCAATCCTTTCCGTTTTACCGAGCGCCCAACAGGGCGCCCGCCTTAGGCGAGTTTCTTAAAGAAGCAGGTACGGTTGCCGGTGTGGCAAGCCGGGCCCGGAGAGTCGACCTTGACCAACAGCGTATCGTTATCGCAGTCGGCCCAGAGCTCCTTGACCGCTTGCATGTTGCCGCTCGTCGCTCCCTTGTTCCAGAGCTCCTGGCGGCTGCGACTCCAAAACCACGTGGTCCCGGTCTTGAGCGTCAGCCCCACCGACTCCTCGTTCATCCAAGCAACCATAAGCACCTCGCCAGTGTCATACTGCTGAACCACACAAGGAATCAGCCCGCGGGCGTCGTACGTAAGATCAGACGCTTCTATTACCTCAGTCATCATTTCTCCCAAGTAATTTCCGTAAACCCCACAGGTCGGCGAGGGTTGTCCAGGTGCCCGAGATTCCGAGCGACAAGCCCGACGACGCGTACTTAAGTACGCGAGGAGGGTTGGAGCCGGAAGGTCGGGTGCCTGGGCAAGCCGCAGCGCTAGAAGTCCAACCTGACAGGGATGCCCTGCGACGCCATATACTCCTTCACCTGGCGAATGCTGAAGGTTCCAAAGTGAAAGACACTTGCCGCCAACACGGCGTCGGCCTCGCCCTCGATCACGCCCTCGGCAAAATGCTCGAGTGTGCCCACGCCGCCGCTCGCAATCACCGGAATCGACACCGCGCGCGCCACGGCGCGGGTGAGTGCCAGGTCAAAGCCGGCCTTGGTGCCGTCGCGGTCCATGCTGGTCAGCAGAATCTCGCCGGCGCCGCGACGAGCCGCCTCCTCGGCCCACGCCACCGCGTCGATACCCGTGGCGTTGCGGCCTCCCGCGGTAAAGACCTCCCACCTATCGGCACCCGGCTCTCCGGGCAAACCGACGCGCTTGGCATCGATCGCCACGACCACGGCCTGGCTGCCAAACGCCGCGGCAGCCTGGCTGATCAGCGACGGGTCACGCACGGCGGCAGAGTTGAGCGACACCTTATCGGCACCGGCGGCAACCATGGTCCGCATGCCCGCCAAGTCGCGGAAACCGCCACCCACGGTATAGGGAATAGCGAGCTCCTCGGCCGCATGCGCCGCCATCTCGATAGTCGTCGCACGGTTGTCGCTCGTGGCGGTAATGTCCAGGAAGACGACCTCGTCCGCACCCTCGCGGTCGTAGGCGCGGGCCAGCTCCACCGGGTCGCCCGCATCGCGCAAGCTCACAAAGTTGACGCCCTTGACCACACGGCCGTCCCTGACGTCCAGGCAGGGAATCACACGTTTGGTAAGCATGGGCTACTCCTCCCCTCGGGCGGCGGTCAGCGCCTGTACCAGCGTAAAGTTGCCCTCGTAGAGCGCGCGACCGGTAATGGCACCTTCAATCGCGCCCTCACCCACTGCGGCCAGCGCGCGGATGTCGTCGAGCGTCGAGATACCGCCCGACGCCACGACGGGAAAGCCCGCGACCTCGGCCACATGGCGATATGCCGCCACGTCGATGCCCGTCTGCATGCCATCACGCGCGATGTCGGTATACACCAGATGCTTAAAGCCCAGCTCGGTGAGCTGCGCCACCGCATCGTCGAGCGCCACACCCGCGCCGTCGCGCCAGCCGTTCACCTTGACCTGGCCGTCGCGCGCGGCAATATCTGCCACCAACAGCTCGCCAAAGCCTTGGGCCGCTACCTCGGCAAAACCCGGCTCGGTCACGAGCACCGTGCCTAGTGCGATGCGGCGAGCACCATAGCCGGCCAGCTCGTCGATGCGCGCAAGCGAGCGAACACCGCCGCCCACGTCTACGGACAGACCGTCGACGCCGCAGATAGCCTTAATCGCCGCCGAGTTGGCAGCGCATGCGTCTTCGTCCTCGCCAAAGGCAGCGGACAGGTCGACGACATGCACCCAGCTCGCGCCCTGCTCGGCAAAGGAGCGGGCGACGGCCACGGGGTCGTCGGAATATACCTTGCAGCGGCTGCGGTCGCCGCGCTCCAGGCGCACGACCTTGCCGCCGATCAGATCGATTGCGGGAAACAGGATCATCGGCTGGCCTCCTCGACGATGTTGACGAAGTTCTTAAGGATGCGCTGACCCAGCGCGGAGGACTTCTCAGGATGGAACTGGCAGCCCCACACGTTGCCGTGACGCACGATGCACGGGAAGCTCCGCGTGTAGTGCGTGCGCGCCAGAACGTCGGCGGCATCGGCGTCGTCGGCCACTGCGTAGCTGTGGGTGAAGTACATGTTGGCACCCTCGGCAAAACCGGCGAGCAGCGGATCGGCTGCACCGGCGGGCGTCATGTGCACCTGGTCCCAGCCCACGTGCGGCACCTTCAGGCGGCTCGACTCCAGGCGCGTGCACGAACCGTGCATAATACCCAGGCCATCGACCCAAGGACCGCCAGCCTGCTCGGAGGCGTTGCCGTCGGCGACCGCGCCCTCGTCCGCAGGAACGCCCTCGTTGCCGCGCTCAAAAAACAACTGAAGGCCCAGGCAGATGCCGAGCAACGGAGTTCCGGCGGCGACGGCGTCGAGCACCGCGTCCGCCTCGCCGCTCTGGCGCATAAAGGCGATCGCGTCATAGAACGCGCCCACGCCCGGGATGACCAAGCCGTCGGCGTTACGGATCTGCTCTGGGTCGTCCGACGTGCAGGCGACGGCACCGGCGCGCGCAAGCCCGCGCACAACGCTCGACAAGTTGCCCTTGTGGTAGTCGACCACCACGATCTTCGGTTCGCCCACGCGACCCCTCCCTTATCTCATCGTCCAAAACCACCACAAAGGGGACAGGCACCTTCGTAGTGGTTTTTGCCTTTGTTGCGGTTACAGCGATCCCTTGGTGCTGGGGATGCCCTGAACGCGGGGATCGAGCTCGCAGGCGTGGCGCATCGTGCGGCCCACGGCCTTAAAGGCAGCCTCGATAATGTGATGCGAGTTGCTGCCCGCCAGCTCGCGCACGTGCAGCGTGAGCTTGGCGTCACGCGCAAAGGCGTAGAAGAACTCGACGGCCAGCTCGGTATCGAAGCTGCCCACGCGCTCGGTCGGCACGGGCAGCTCGCAGTAGGCCTGCCCGCGGCCCGAAATATCAACAGCAGCCATCACAAGTGTCTCGTCCATGGCGATCGCCGCGTCGGCAAAGCGCGTAATGCCCGCCTTGTCGCCCAGCGCCTGGCAAAACGCCTCGCCCAGCACAATACCCGCGTCCTCGACGGTGTGGTGTGCATCGACCTCCACGTCGCCCACCGCGTGCACCGTCAGATCGAACAGACCATGGCGGCCAAAAGCGTTGAGCATGTGGTCGAAAAACGGCACGCCGGTCGAGATATCGCACACGCCGCTTCCGTCCAGGTCGAGCTTTACGACAATGTCGGTCTCGCCCGTCTTGCGGGTCACCTCGGCATAGCGGTCCATCTACATCTCCTCCTTCACCAGCGCGGCAAACGCAGCCAGCACCTCGTCGTTTTCCTGCGGGGTACCCACGGTAATGCGTAGGCAGTCCGCGAGCCCCGGCGCGTAGCTAAAGTCGCGCACCAAAATCGAATACTCGTCGCGCAGACGCTCGCGCACGTGCGTGGCATGCGGCGTGCGCACGAGCACAAAGTTCGCCGCGCTCGGCCACGCCTCCACGGGCAGACCCTCGGCAGCCATTGCGTGCAGGGCGCACAGTTCGCGCTCCCGCTCGGATGCAACCTGTGCCACCACGGGTGCGTACGCATCGCGAGCACGTACGCAGGCAAGCGCGGCGGCCTGGCTCAGCACGTTAACCGAGTAGATCTGGCGAATCGCCGCAAACGCATCGATGACCTCGGGCGCCGCGATCACATAGCC
Organism: uncultured Collinsella sp.; assembly: GCA_902488525.1. GTDB lineage: Bacteria > Actinomycetota > Coriobacteriia > Coriobacteriales > Coriobacteriaceae > Collinsella. The sequence continues at coordinate 4,299 of CABTWP010000002.1, read as the reverse complement.
CAGACGCGTGCCGGCGGCGCCGAACGCCTTGGACAGCGTATGCAGAATCACCAGGTTGGGATGCTCGGCGATAAGGCCTTGCGCCGTGGTTGCCGCGCCAAACGAATCGTCGGCAAACTCAACGTAGGCCTCGTCGACCATCACCATGCCGGGGCACGCATCGCACAGGGCCGCAACAAAGTCGAGCGGCGTCACATCGCCCGTGGGGTTATTGGGCGAGGTCACGATCGCCAGATTGCACTCGGGCGCCGCTGCGAGCACAGCCGCTTGGTCGAGCTCAAAGCTCGTCGGATCACGCCACACGTCGCGCACCTCGGTCTGGCACAGAGACGCAAAGAAGGCATACTCGCTAAAGCACGGCGGGCAGTTGAGCAGGGTCCTCCCCGCGCCGCCAAACGCCAGCAGGTAGTTATAGAGCAGCTCATCGCCGCCGTTTCCCACGCAGATGTTCTCACGCGCCACGCCATGCCAGGCAGCAAGCTCATCGCGCAGGTCGTTGGACATGGGGTCGGGATAGCGGTTGAGCGGCATGGCAGCCAAAGCCGCGTCGATTGCCTCGCGCACGCCGACCGGCACGGGATAGGTGTTCTCGTTGGCCGAAAGGTTAATGCGCGTGGGCGTAAAGTTGGGATCGTAGGGCTCGATACCGGCCAAGTAGGGCTGGACGAGCTCCTTCATGCGCGGCGTGAGTTCGGCCATGTTAGGCCTCCTCGACGACCGCGCCAGCGGCATCCGCGTTTGCAGCCGCCAGGTCCACACCCTCGGCAACCGTCGCCACGGCGTCGCCCGGCCAGGCGACCTTGGTCAGGTCGGCCGCGGCCAGCGACTCGGCACTCACGGCACCCTCGCCCTGCTCCAACACGCGACGGCGCAGGGCGGCCGAAAGCGCGTGCGCCCACAGGCCCTCGGCCTCGGCCAGGCGCTGCGTAGCGGGAGCGTCGGAGAGCAGACCCTCGGGCGTATAGCAAATGACGCTCGAGCGCTTAACGAACTCTTCGACCGAAAGCGGGTTGGAGAACATGGCCGTGCCGCCGGTCGGCAGCGTGTGGTTGGGGCCGGCAACATAATCGCCGAGCGGCTCGGAGCTCCAGGCGCCCACAAAGATGGCGCCGGCGTTGCGAATGCCGCCGAGCAGGCCCATCGCGTCCTTGCAGTGCAGCTCAAGGTGCTCGGGCGCCACGGTGTTCACGGCCTCGACGGCGGCAGCCATGTCGGCGGCCACCACGATGGTGCCTTCGTTGTCGAGCGAGGCGCGTGTGATCTCGGCACGCGGCGACTGCGCCACCAGAATGTCGATGCCGGCTTCGACCTCGCGCGCAAACTGCTCGTCGCAAGTCACCAGATAGCAGGCTGCCAGCGGATCGTGCTCGGCCTGAGCCATCAGGTCTGCCGCGACCACCATGGGCTTGGCCGTGGCGTCGGCCAGCACGCAGACCTCGGAGGGACCGGCGACCATATCGATACCCACGTCACCCGAGACAATCTGCTTGGCAGCGGCGACAAAAGCGTTACCCGGTCCGGTGATTTTGTCGACGCGCGGAATGGTCTCGGTACCGTACGCCAGCGCGGCCACAGCCTGAGCGCCGCCCACCATATAGATTTCGTCCACGCCGCCGAGCTTAGCCGCGGCGAGCGTGTAGGGGCTGATCAGGCCGTCTTTTTGCGGCGGGGTCACCATAACCACGCGCTTGACGCCGGCAACTTTGGCGGGAATGACGTTCATGAGCACCGTGGAGGGATACTGCGCACGACCGCCCGGCACGTAGATGCCAGCCGCCGCAAGCGGGGTCACCTTAACGCCGAGCATCGTGCCGTCCGGGCGCGTGGTAAACCAGCTCTGCTCGACCTCGCGCTGGTGGAACTCGCGAATCTGACGCGCGGCCTTCTCGAGCGCGGCGACAAAAGCGGGATCGAGACCTTCGAGCGCGGCATCGACCTGCTCTTGCGGCAGACGGAAGCTCTGCAGCTCGACGCCGTCAAAACGCTGACAGTAATCGCGCACCGCGGCATCGCCGTTGGCACGCACGTTGGCCACGATATCGCGGGCGGCGTCGACGATGTTTTGCGGCAGCACACCCTTGCGGTTGAGCTGGTTGGTAACGAGGCGCTCACCGGGAGCAAGCTTGATGGTCTTCAAATCGGTATCCCCTATCGGTCGAGGTTGTGTTCGAAAAACGAACGACTGGGCAGCGGCACCGGTCGGCCCGCAGCCCGTACGTTGGGGCGCCCGTGCGCGCTCGCGCTATTGTGCCGAGCCCGCGACGGGCTCAAAATGCTTGTCCTTCACGGCAGCCGCCAGGCGATCGGCCAGGTTGCGCACACGCGGATCGAGGCGCGCGGCACCCGGGTTGACGAAGAAACGGGCCGTGCAGTCCATAATGCGACCGGTGATGACCAGGTCGTTGTCGCGCAGCGTGGCGCCCGTGGCGGTAATATCCACGATGCGATCGGTCATGCCGACAATGGGGCCCAGCTCGATGTTACCGTGCAGCGAAACGATGTCGGCGTTCACGCCGCGCTCGGCATACCAGGCACTCGCGATGCGCGGGTACTTGGTTGCCACGCGAAGCGAACCACGGCGGGCATAGTTGCGCTCGGCCTGGCCGGCGCGCCACGCGGGCTCCGCCTCGATAAAGGTGCACAGGCCATAGCCCAGGTCTACCAGCTGCAGCAGGTTGAGATCCGCCTCGATGAGCGAGTCCCAACCGCAGATGCCGCAATCGGCACCACCGCAGCCCACAAAGGCAGGCGCATCGCTGGGACGCACGATGACAAACTCGATATCGCCGACCGCGCCCTCGCCGGCACGCGTGTCGCGGCCGCGCACGATTAGATGACGGCCGGGGTCACGCAGCTCAGAGACATCCAAGCCCGCGGACTCAAGCACGTCGAGCGTGTCGGCCTTGAGCGAGCCCTTGGGCACGGCAATGCGCAGCGGACCCTCGGCGCCACGGCCCGCGGCGTGATCGCCATCGGAAGCGGCATCCTCGGCCGAGGTGCGCGCGGCCTCCAGGCGCTCGAGCGAAAAGGCGAAGCCCGCCGCCGGCACCTCGATACCGTCGCCAAATGCGCCGGTGAAGATGGAGTCATAGCGTCCGCCCGAACCGACCGGATCGGGCAGTCCGCCCGCATAAGCCTTAAAGACCAGGCCCGTGTAGTAATCGAAAGAGTTCATGATAGAGAAGTCGAACGACAGCACCTGGGCGTCCTCGAGTGCCAGGCCCTCGACCAGGGCACGCAGCTCGCGCGTCAGCGGCGCGACGATACCGGCAGCCTCCAGCAGCGCGTCCACGCGGTCGAGCACCTCGGCACCGCCGTGCAGACGCGGCAGCTCGCTAATGGCGGCCTGGACGGCATCGGACTCGGCGCTTGCCGCCACGCGGGCATCGAGGCCCACAAAGTCGTTGGCGTGCACGCAGCGCAGGGCCTCGGCGGCCAGCTCGCGATCCTCACATGCCGCGAGCAGCTCCTTAAACGGACGCACGCTACCCGCGATAATGCGCGCATCGGGCAGCGCCAGCTTGCGCACAGCCTCGGCCACGAGCGAGACGATCTCGACATCGCCCGCAGTGTCACCCACACCGATGAGCTCAAAACCCAGCTGTGTGAACTGACGCGAGCCGCCGGCATTGCGCTGGCACTCACGAACCACCGGCGCCTCGTAGCGAAGGCGCAGGGGCAGGTCGGCCGCGCGCATGCGGGTCGAAACCAGGCGCACGATCGGCAATGTGTTGTCGGGACGGACCACCAGCAGGCGGCCATCATCGTCAAAGAGCTTAAACGGCGTGTCCGCAATGCGGCCGCCCTCCTCGAGCGAACCCTTGTCCTCGAGCAACGGCGTTTCGACCGGCAGGTAATGATGCTCCCTGAAGCAGCCCTTCACCGTCAGCGCAATCTCCTCGCGCGCCTGAGCCTCCTCGGGCAATATGTCCCGGAATCCCCACGGTGTGGCCGTCATCTGGTGAGCCTCCTCATGCTGTGTTTCATATAGAGCAGAAGACCGGCATAGCTCCGCCGGTCTTCTGGGTACTTTAGCATACTAGAGTGTTTGCGGGGAGAATCGTCCTCCTCGGCTCACACCGTATTCATTTGGAAACATAGGGCGAGCGGTTAGCAGCAGTCTCTTGTCGCAACGCAAAAAGGGCGCCCGCGCAAATGCGGACGCCCTTGTGCAGGGTCGAGATATCAACCAGCCAAGATATCGGACCCGTGACCAGCTCTTAGTAGTCGAACTGGTGGTAGTAGCGGCGGTACTTGAGGTTGTGCTTGGTGACCAGCTCGTAGTTGCGCGCGAGGCGG
>CABTWP010000001.1 GCA_902488525.1 uncultured Collinsella sp. | reverse complement strand
GTGGTCGTTGTGCGAATCGACCTCGCCGCCGGTGAAGGCATCGACACCCTTGATGATGAGGTCATCGCCGGCAATGCGCATCTGCGCGCCCAGCGCGGTGAGCTCGCGGGTGGTGGTGACCAGGCGGTCGGATTCCTTGATACGCAGACGGGCGCAATCGCGGATAAAGGTGCGGCCCTGTGCCAGCGATGCCACGGCCGAGATGACGGGCACCAGGTCCGGAATGTCGTGGGCGCTCATCTCAAAGCCGGCGAGCTTGTCGGACTGCACGGTGGCGGCGTTGGTGGAGCGAACGATGCGGGCACCAAAGCGCGAAAGCGCGGCGAGCACGTTGCGGTCGCCCTGTGCGGAGCTCAGCGACACACCCTCGACGGTGATGGGGTCGGTGCCGATGGCGCCGGCGCACAGCCAAAAGGCGGCGTTGGACCAGTCTCCCTCGACGGCTACGCTGCCGGGCGTGCGGTACGATCCGCTGTTTACGCGGAAGTTCGTGACCTCGGGCTGGCCGTCCTTGGCCGGAATACGTTCGACGTTGACCTCGACGCCGAAGGCCTTCATGGCCTGGATCGTCAGGTTGATGTAGGGGCGGCTCTCAATGAGGCCGGTCACTTGCACACAGGAGGGCTGGGCCAGTAGCGGGGCCGCCAGCAGCAGGCCGGAGATATACTGCGAGCTCACGTTGCCCGGAAGCACAAAGGTGCCCGGGCGCATGCGGCCGCTCGTCTTGAGCGGAAAACCGCCCAGACCCTGTAGGTCGCAGCCGGCGGCGATAATCTCGTCCGAGAGCGGGGACAGCGGGCGGGCGCCTAAGCGTCCCTGACCCACAAAAGTTGCTTCTGCGCCCAGCGCGCAGGCGACGGGCAACATAAAGCGCAGCGTGGAGCCACTCTCGCCGCAGTCGAGCGTGCCGCCGGCTAGGGCCTTGAGCAGGCCAAATTCAATGCTCTTCATGGTGGGGTGGACCTGGAAGCCGTCCTCGACGGTCTCGATGCGAGCACCCAGGGCCGTAAGGCAACGCACCGTAGCCTCGATGTCGGCGCAGGTGGTGTTACAGGCGACGTGTGTCTCGCCGTTGGCAAGCGCAGCGCAGATGATGAGACGGTGCGCCATCGACTTGGACGCGATGGCGGGAACGGTGCCCTTAAGCGGGGACGGGGTGATGCGGGCTAGCATGCGGATGCGTCTCCCTTCTGGCCGAGGCCCTCGGCAATGAGTTCGTGGAAAGTGGAAAGCGGCGTGCGGTCGATGCTGCAGCGGCCAATGCCGTGCGGAATCACCAGGTCGATGGTGTCGCCCGCGCGCTTCTTGTCGTGGAGCGCCTCGGCAAAGACGGCATCGGCATCTAGGTCGCAGCGGGTCTTGAGGCCATGGCGGGCGCAGAGCTCCTCAATACGACCGGGCAGTGCAGCATCGCAAATGCCGTGCAGGGCCGCGGCGCGCGTGATGATGCCCATGCCGATCGACACGCAGTTGCCGTGTCCGAGCTCAAAGTGCTCGCAGGCCTCGACGGCGTGTCCGGCGCTGTGTCCAAAGTTGAGCAGCTTGCGCTGGTTGGTTTCGTGCTCGTCGGCGACGACCACGGCGCGCTTGATGTCGATGTTGCGGGCGATGATGAGTGCTACGCGGGCCACATCGCGGTTGAGCAGCTCCAGCGTGAGCGGGGTCTTCTCCAGCTCGGCGAAAAGCTCCGGGTCGGCGATCACGGCGTGCTTGACGACCTCGCCGCAGCCGTCGGCGAACTGCTCGGGCGTGAGGGTGGCCAGGCACCCCACGTCGGCGATAACCACATTCGGCTGCCAAAAGACGCCGGCCAGGTTCTTGCCGGCAGCCAGGTCGATGGCGGTCTTGCCGCCCACCGACGAATCCACCATGGCGAGCAGGCTCGTCGGGATCTGCACAAACTTGCAGCCGCGCATGTAGGTGGCGGCCACAAAGCCCGCCACGTCGCCCACGACGCCGCCACCGAGTGCCACGATCACGTCGGAGCGCGAAAGCTCGTGCTCGGCCACAAACTCCAAAATGGCAACATAGGTTTCGGCGCGCTTATGGGCCTCACCGGCCTCGAAGGTGCAGATGCTCACCTCGTAGCCAGACGCCTCCAGACTTTGCTTAACGGGCATCTGGTAGAGCGGGCCCACGTTGGTGTCCGTCACGATGACGGCCTTGGTGCCGCCTGCAGTGGCGCGCACGAGCGGTCCCGCCTGCTCCAGCAAAAACGTGCCTACATGCACCTGGTAGGGGCGTGCGGTGTCGATATCGATGGTAATCGCCATAAGCTTCGGTCCTTTCGACCTGGCGTGATAGGTGGTCTAGTGGGAGGCCTCGTCGTCGAGTGCGCGCTTAATGCGGTCGCCCTCGGCAAGGAGATTCTCCAGATAGCGCTGGTCGCGGTCCTTAAGGGCGCGGCTGTAGGCGCCGAGCGAGTCGATTAGATGGTCGATCTCGAAGGCGAGCGCGTCGGCGTCGTCGATCATGAGCTCGGACCACATTTGCGGGTTGAGGTGCGCCACGCGGGTGAGATCGCGGTAGCTACCGGCCGAAAAGCCGTGGTGGACCTGGGCGGTCGGGCTCTTTACGTAGGCGTTTGACACCACGTGCGCTAGCTGGCTCGTGAAAGCGATGACGCGGTCGTGCTCGGCGGCGCTGGTCACGCTGAACTTGCCAAAGCCCAAGGGGCGCACCATCTCGCGCACCTGGCCCAAAAGCTCCAGCTTGAGCGCATCGTCCACCGCGGGCGGCACGAGCACCAGGGGGGCGCCCTGGAACAGGTCGGCGCGGGAGTGCGCGTAGCCCGAGAACTGGGTGCCCGCCATGGGGTGCGCGCCCACAAAGTAAAAGCCGTGCTCGCGGGCAAGCTCAAAGGCGCGTTCGCACACGATGCCCTTGACGCCCACGGTGTCGATCACCACGGGACCCATGATGGCCTCGGTGTCGGTGGCGTCGGCGAGCGCCTGGGCATGCGCCTCGAGCCACTCGATGCAGGCCTCGGGGTAGCAAGCCAGGACGATGATGTCGCATTCGCCGAGTGTCCTGTCGTTGAGCTCTCCGGCGACAGTGCCCATGCTGGCGGCCGTCATGACATCGTCATCGGGGTCCCAGGCCAGCACGCGGACGCCCGCCTGCGCATAGCCGCGGGCAAAACTGCCGCCGATGAGGCCAAGGCCGACGATGCCGGCGCACTTGGGGCCGCCCTGGTTAACACGCGCGTTTCTCACCGTACCCATGGGCTACTCCATGGTCTCTTGGCAGACAACCTCGCGGATGGCTCGGATGCGGCGCATGGTGTCGTCGAACTGATCGGGGGTGAGGGCCTGAGCGCCGTCGGACCATGCGTGGCTGGGCTCGTCGTGGACCTCGATCTCCAGGCCGTTGGCACCGCAGGCGGTCGCGGCGAGCGCCATGGGCTCAACGTAGCGGGTGTAGCCGGTGGCGTGGCTGGGGTCGGCGACGACGGGCAGGTGCGACAGGTGGTGCAGCACCGGCACGGCGTTGAGGTCGAAGGTGTTGCGGGTGCGGGTCTCGAAGGTGCGGATGCCGCGCTCGCACAGGATGACGTTGTCGTTGCCCTCGCTCATGATGTACTCGGCTGCCATGAGCAGCTCGTCGATCGTGCCGGACATGCCGCGCTTGAGCAGGATCGGGGTCTGGGTCTTGCCGACCTCCTTGAGCAGGGGGAAGTTCTGGGCGTTGCGGGCGCCGATCTGCATGACGTCAATCTTCTTGTCCAAGAAGACCTGCACGTCGCGTGGGTCCATGATCTCGGTGACGATCGGCATGTCGAGCTCGGCGGATGCCTCGCACAGCAGGTCCAGGCCGGCGGGACCCATGCCCTGGTAGGCGTAGGGGGAGGTGCGGGGCTTGTAGGCACCGCCGCGCAGCATCGTGGCGCCGGCGGCTTTCACGCGGCGTGCGATGCGGATGAGGTTCTTGCCCTCGACGGAGCACGGGCCGGCGATGACCTGGAACTGGTCGCCGCCGATCTTGACGCCGTGACCGCAGTCGATGACGGAGTCCTCGGGGTGGAACTTGCGGTTGGCGCGCTTAAAAGGCTCGGAGACGCGCTGCACGCGCTCGACGACATCCATGGACTCGAGCAGGAACGGGTCGATCTTGGTCGTATCGCCCACCAGGCCGATGATCGTCTCGTTCTCGCCGCGCGAGACATCGGTCTTGAGTCCTTTTTTCTCGATCCAGCTGACAATGTGGCTGACGGCCTCGTCGCTGGCGCTCTGCTTTAAAATTGCAATCATGGTGTGCCTCTCACCTCGATGGATAACTTTTGCAAAAACGGCCCGCATCGCGAGTCGTGTATATATGGTGCATGAGAGTTTATACTATCTGACTCGCTTTTGCCTTCTAAAGTGGGCCGTTGCGCCGTGTCTCCCACGTAATTGCAAAGCTTTTCTTTTATTTTGATAGCCCGTGGCGCACTTGGGTATAATGCCAGTTGTTCGCCCTATTAGCTCAGGGGATTAGAGCGTCTGCCTCCGGAGCAGAAGGCCGTTGGTTCGAATCCAACATGGGGCACCATTCCAATTTTGCTCGAACCCGCTGGATGTCCAATCTGGCGGGTTCGCCCTTTTTGTCGTAGTTCAGCGTGACCAGTATCTCGTCCTCCGAGACGACAGCCTGCCACACGAACGCCTTCAGCAGCGTCGCGTCGTCGAGCGCCGTCCCGCACTGCAGGAAGTCGGCGAAGCGCTCCGGGTCTATCCGCTCGTCCGTGATGGCCTCGAGGTCGTACCTCGCGCGCGCCTGCTGCTCCTCGAGCTCGGCTATGCGCTCGTTCACGCCCGGCGCTATCACGCCCTGCTCGATGGCGTTGAGGATGTTCCTCAGGCCCCTCTCCGCGGCCCTGAGCGAGTCCTCCGCCTGCCTGCGGCGAGCCCGCACCTCGGCCGTGTCCGCGCGCTCCGCCACCATGTCGGCTATCTGCAGCGCCTCTCCGCGGTCGCCGAGCAGCTCCCTCAGCGCCGAGGCTATGGAGCCCTCGAGCTCCTCGCGCCTGATGTTGCGGACGCACGACCCCGGGCAGCTGTAGTACTCGTACTTCACGTTGTTGCGGCCCCTGCCGCTCACGCCCTGCAGGTTCCTGCCGCATTCCGCGCACAGCGCCGCCCCCGCGAGGGCGAAGTCGCCCCAGTTCTCGCTCGAGCGCTGCTTGCGACACTTGATTCCCTGGACCTCCATGAACGTCACCTCGTCCACGATCTGCGGCATCCCGCCCTCGCGGACGATGCCTCCCCACTCGTACCTGCCCGTGTACCTTCGGTCGCGCAGCATCTGCTGCACCATCGCCTGGCCGCACGGGTTGCCCTTGCGCGTCCTGAGGCCGCGCCGCGCGAACTCGCGCGCTATCGCGTTCATGGACATGCGCTCGAGCCTCAGCGCGAAGGCCTCGCGCACCCACGCCGCCTGCGCCTCGTCGACCTCGTACTCGTCGTCCCCGTTCCTGCGGTATCCGAAGATGCGCACGCCGTTGGTCTTGCACTTGAGGGCGTTGCCCTCCATGCCGCGCTTGGTCCTGATGGCGGTCTTCCTCGACTCGCAGGCGGCGAGACCCTCGAGCAGCTTCTCGTAGATGATGCCCTCCGGGCTGTCGGGTATCTGTTCGAGCGCCGAGACCAGCTTGACGCCGTGCGTGGCGAGCTCGCGCTTGTATATCGGCGCGTCGTACTCGCCGCGGCTGAAGCGGTCCATCATGTAGACGAGCACGATCTCGCTCTCGCCGGCGTTGGCTATCATCCGCTGGAACTCGGGGCGGTCGTCGGTGCGCCCCGACACGGCGCGGTCGCAGTATTCCGCCGCGACCTCGTAGCCCTCGCGCGCGCACCACTCGCGGCAGACGCGCAGCTGGTCCTCGATCGAGGCCTCGCGCTGCCTGTTGCACGAGAATCTCGCGTATATCACTGCCCTCTTTGGCATAATATATACGTCACCCTTCCTTCAAGTTGAGTTTGCATGGGTGCACTGGTTGGATGCCCCGTCGGCCACAGTGGACCAGCGCTGCCGACGGGGCTCTTTTTTATTGCATGTGGGTAGCCAACGATCTGGCAACCTCAATAAGGACGGCTCTGCATGAGTCGTTTAAGTCCTGAAAAATCGAATCAAGCTCCTCCTGCTGCTGCGTCACGAGCGGTGTGTCCGCATCCACCATAAGGATGTAATCAACGGTCGTATTGAAGGCTTGCGCTGCGGAAATCAGCTGGCCTCCGTTCATGACCACGCGTCCCTGCTCCCAATTTCTATAGGTGCTTAAGGAAACGCCAAGCTCTTCGGCGGCGGTCTGCTGGTTGTAGCCTGCTGCCTTCCTAACTTCCTTCAATCGGGTCTGCATCTCACACACTCCTTAATATGTAGCAGCTTACGTTCCCGTAAACGAATAGTACCAACAAGAAGCGTAATTGTACAGATTTCTTATTGACAGCTACTATGGTCATGCGTACTATGGGACTCGTAAGTACCAACCAGATGCATACTAGATGGGAGGAAATACCAATGAAGAACCTAGCATCTGAGCGAGCACGCCGTGGGCTAAAGCAGGCGGAGGCAGCGACCGAGCTTGCGGTATCCGCCAAGACGCTCGCTAAGTACGAGAGCGACCCCGAGAGCATGCCGGGAGATTTCATCATTCGCGCATGCCGTTTCTACGGTTGTAATCCTTCGTACCTGCTCGACATGTGCGACGAGCGTGCCCTTACGGCTTCGGTGTCCTAAATGGACGCCAAAGAACACGAGGAGAAGCCCAAGACCCCGCGCGAGATAGCGCTCGACGCCATGTGCTCGACGCTTCGGGCGGCGTTCCGGGAATGGGAGAGGAAGGAGGGGAGCAAGAGACAGTGAGGCCATGGTCGACACGTGAGATCCGGTACCTGAGGGAACACGCCGGCGACGGAGCCAGGGAGATAGCCAAGGCGCTGGGCCGCAGCACCGACGCGGTCAAGTGGCAGGCGCGCAGATGCGGAATATCGCTCCGCCAGCGCTGGATGTGCCCGAAGTGCGGGCGCACGACGTTCAAGCCGCTGAACAGGGCGAACGGCTGGTGCGCGGAGTGCACGAAGGAGGGCCACGTGGCAGACCTCAGGGAGCAGGCCAGCGCGATGCGCGAGGAGGCGGCGAGGGCAAAGCGGAACGACAGGGAGCGGCAGAGGTGCTACAGCGCCAAGAGCCGCGCCAAAAAAGTCCCAAAATAGCCACCCTAAAAGCCACACCTGCATCTACCTGCGGAAACATCAGAAGGGAACACAAGATGTACACATACAAAGAAGCGAGCGCCCCCAGCTACCAACTTGTGAGCACTCGCCGAAACAGCCCCAGACACGAGGCTCAGACCATCATAGCACCCAAGGCATACCGACCGACCGTCCGCGAGCAGCTCGACTCCGATGCGTTCAGGGCGGGGGCCATGGTCGGCTTCATCGCCGCCGCGGTCCTGTTCGCGGCGGTCCTGACCGTCTTCGTCCTCCCGACGATGGACGGCGCGGTCCAGGCCGCCAAGGCCGCATGCGCTGCGGGGGCCGTCAATGCGTAACGACGAGAGGTACCGCCAGAAGCCGATGAGCAGCCAGCTCGAGATATTCGGCCTCGGCGCGGACGGCGAGCAGGACATGGCGGACGCGCGCGCATGGATAGGCGAGCACCCGCGGGCGTGGGACTTCATGGTCGAGCAGGCCACCCGCCTCAACCGCAAGGGCTACGTCTCGATCAACTACCTCATCCACATGGTGCGCAACGAGCTGCACGTCGGCGTGAAGAACGGCCTCGCGCCGAGCCTCGCCCGCATCATGGAGGCGCGCTACCCGCACCTGAGGCACGCATTCAACAAGCACCGCTCGAAATCGGACGGTTTCGTCGATGAGTAGGAGCAGGAGGACCGCGAGGGACGCGGGCACGAGGTTCGAGCGCCTGGTCGCCGACTACCTCGCCGGGAGGCTGGGGGCCGACATCGACAGGCAGGTCAAGACCGGCTCGCACGACGCGGGCGACATCCGCGGCGTGTCGATGGCCGGGCGGGGCATCGCAATCGAGTGCAAGGACTACCAGGGAAGGCACGAGCTGCCCAAGTGGCTGCGCGAGGCGGAGACCGAGCGCAGGAACCGCGGGGCCGACTACGGCGTGGTCGTCTGGAAGCGCCGCGGGACCGCCATCCCCGGCGAGCAGTTCGTGACCATGACATTGGAGACGTTCGCGGCGATGCTCGCGGGCGCAGGCAGGGAGGAATAGCAATGGAGAGCACAAACATACCGGTGGAGATCGAGGCCAAGTTCAAGCAGGCCACCGTTAAGGGCGGCGTCGCCGTCCTGCAGTTCGAGGTCGACACGGAGGACAGCGCGGCGTTCGACGCCATCCGCAAGAGCGGCGAGGAGGTCTGGCTGTCCATCCAGAGCAAGCAGCCCCAGATCCTGTTCGTTAGCCACGACGGGGAAGTGACCGAGTGATGGAGGACTACAAGGGGATGCTCGCCGAGCTGGCCGAGCTCGCCACGGAGGAGCAGGCGATGCTCACCATCTATGGCATAACCAAGTCCGACGAGGCGTTCGACAGGTTCTTGGACGCGCGCGAGAGGCTCTCCAAGTGGATCGTCGGGCACGAGGTGGTCATCGACGAGGTGCTAACCGAGAGGAAGTACAACCGGATGCTCAACGAGGAGGTCAGGTAATGTCCGAGGAGAACGGGGCCGAGGAGGTCGTGGCGGAGGTCATCGAGGAGCAGGGGGCACCCGACCTCGTCGTCACGTACTCGCCGTCCGTCATCAGCGCCAACTTCGACGCGCTGGAGGCCCACGTCCGCGCGAAAGTCGCGGACTACGAGGGCGCCAAGTACGACCTGACCAAGGACGACTCCATCAAGGAGGCGAAGCACGACCGCTCCTACCTCAACGGGCTCAAGTCCGAGATAGAGGAGCGCCGGAAGGCCGTGAAGCGCGAGTACAACAAGCCGCTCGCCGCCTTCGAGAAGCGCTGCAAGGAGATCACGTCCATCATCGACGGCGCGTCGGACGGCATCAAGGCGCAGCTCGACCAGGCCGAGGAGGACCGCAAGTCCCGCGCAATGGCCAAGCTCAAGGAGCACTACGAGACGTTCGCGGAGCTCCTCTCGCCGGTCGTGCCCTACGAGCGCCTGCACGACGACAAGTGGCTCAACAAGTCGTTCGGCGAGGTCAAGGCGAAGAAGGCCCTCGAGGACAAGGTCTCCGCCGTCGCGCGCGACTGGGACACGCTCAAGGCGCAGCGCGGCTCCATGGCCCACTACGAGGTCGCCGAGCGCGAGCTGTTCCGCACGCTTGACCTGGGCTCGGCGCTCAACGCCGCCCGCGCCGCCGACGAGGATGACGCCCGCATCGCCGCCATGCGCGAGGCGGTCGAGTCCAAGCCCGCGCCGCGCCCCGCGCCGAGGCGCCAGGCGGAACCCGCCGTCGCGGCGCGCCCCGAGCCGTCCTGCGCGTGGACGGTCGAGATCCCGTCCGCCACGCGCTCGCAGATGGAGCAGCTCGCCGCGGCGCTGCGCGAGCGCGGAATCACCGGCACCATCAGGTGCAAGGGGGTGCGCTAGATGGCGGAGGAGGAGATGACGCTCTCCCAGGCGATAGCCAAGGTGCAGCGCTCCGTGACCGTCCCCAAGGCGCGCTACAACGCGTTCGGGAAGTTCAGCTACCGCTCGTTCGAGGACATCGTCGCCGCGCTCAAGGAGCCCTGCAAGGAGGCGGGCGTGGCGTTCACGCTCCAGGACGGCATCTGCAAGGTGGGCGAGCGCTACTACGTCGAGGCCACGTGCACGCTGTTCTTTGTGGACGGGCACGGCGAGACGAGGGAGTTCAAGGCCTACGCCCGCGAGGCGGAGCACAAGAGCGGCTCCGACGACGCGCAGGTGACCGGGATGGCGTCGAGCTACGCGCGCAAGTACGCGCTCTGCGGCCTGTTCGCCATCGACGGGCAGAGCGACCCGGACGCGCTCTCGGACAAGCCCGAGAAGGAGCCGCCCGAGAGCGGAGGCTTCGCGGCGAAGTGCAAGGCCTGCGGCACGGCCTACACCTTCGAGTCGAAAGAGCAGTACGAGGAGTTCAAGAAGCACCCCGGCTGCTGCGCCACGCCTACGTGGCGCGTCCTGTAGGCCATGCAGGACATGTACGCGCAGCGCGAGGAGCTGTTCGAGCGCCTCATGGCGGAGCTGGACACGCTCAGGCGGACGGGGCAGCAGTACGCCGAGAACGAGGCGGACTACCGAAAGGCGCTGCGCGTCGCCATCCTCGAGGAGCGCTCCAAGGGCACGCCGGTGACCATCATCGGCGACCTGTGCCGGGGGCGCGATGAGATAGCCGAGAAGAAGCAGCTGCGCGACTGCGCCGAAGCCCTCTACAAGGCATCGAGCGAGGCGATCATGGCCCTCAAGCTGCGAATCAAGACCGTAGACGCCGACATCCAGAGGACATGGACGAGCGGCGGAGAGGAGATATACAGATGAGCATCAACAGAGTGGTAGTGTCGGGCAATCTGACCCGAGACCCCGAGCTGCGCGCCACGCCGGGCGGCACGCAGGTTCTGGGCTTCGGCATCGCGGTCAACGACCGCCGCCGCAACCAGCAGACGGGCGAGTGGGAGGACTACTCAAACTTCATCGACTGCACCATGTTCGGCAATCGCGCCGAGGCGCTCTCGCGCATCCTGCGCAAGGGCATGAAGATCGCCATCGAGGGGAAGCTGCGCTACAGCTCCTGGGAGGACAAGAACGGCGGCGGCAGGCGCTCGAAGGTCGAGATCATCCCCGACGAGGTCGTCCTCATGAGCCAGAACCCCAACGGGCAGCAGGCGCCTCAGCAGTACGCGCCGCAGGGCTACCAGCAGCAGGCGTACCCGCCCCAGCAGGCGCCGCAGCCCGCCCCGCAGGCATACGCCCCGCAGCCGGCACCCCAGCAGCCCGCACCGCAATGGAACGCCCAGCAGGCCTACCAGAACCCGCCGGCGGTCCCGCGGCGGCCCCAGCAGGCGCCGCAGGCCGCGCCGCAGCACGCGCCCGCCCAGCAGCAGCTGGACGTGTACGACGAGGACATCCCGTTCTGATGGGGCGCGTACCCGATATCATCCGCGACCACTGGGAGGCGGCCCTGTTCGCCGCCTCCTTCTCCGCGGGTTTCCTGTTCTTCTCTTCGCTTCTCTGGGGGTGGTTCTGATGGCATTCACCGTGTTCGACAGCTTCGCCGAGGTCTACGACGACTTCGACGAGAGTGACCCCGAGGACATGCGCGACCGCGCGGTGCTCGCCGACGCGATCATGATGTACGGCCTGCACGGAGTCGAACCCGACCTCCCGAAGCACCTCCGCCGCGTCTTCAAGGCCATGAAGAACGCCATCGACAACTCCAAGGACGCGCGCGGCAGGGGCGGCAAGGGCGGCCGCCCGCGTAAGAAACCAGTTTCAGACAAACCCGAAACCGAGGTTTCCGAAAGTGAAAACCTAGGTTTTCCAAACGTGAAACCAGTTTCAGACAAACCCGAAACGCAGGTTTCGGAAAGTGAAAACCCTAACCTAACCTACCCTGTCCTGTCCTGTCCTGAACTGGATTGTGCTGAGCTGTCCTGTGATGGGGGCGATGCCCCCGCCGCGCCGCCCGAGTTCGAGCCGCCGACCCTCGACGAGGCCCGCGGGTACTTCGGCGCCAACTGCCTGAGCGGCGACCCGGACGCCTTCTGGGCCTTTTTCGAGTCGCAGGGCTGGGTCAAGAGCAACGGCCAGCCGGTGAGCAACTGGGGCGCCCTGGCGCTCGACTGGTCAAGGCGCCAGAAGCGCATCGACGCCGATGACCGGGCGAGGGGCAAGCCCACCGCCTCGGAGGTCGAGGCCGCGACGTTCAGGCCGACCAGGACGCCCGAGGAGGCGCTTGCCGAGCAGGAGCGCCGGTGGGCGTCCGAGCACCCGGGCATCGACCCGGCCAAGGTCGAGGCCCCGCGCGGCACGACCGCGAGCAGGGACCAGTTCGGGCTGTACCAGGACGCGCGGAGGCTGCTGGCCGCCCGCGCCGCGTGCGAGGGGAGGCTCCGATGACGGTCGACGCGGGAGTCCTCAGGGGCTGGTCCAAGGAGCGCGCCGAGCTCTACGGCAAGCCGCACCTCGGGGCGAGGTACACGCACGGCACGGCATACGAGCCGACGCAGGCCCGGTGCGCGGTGTGCGGCAGGCGAGCCTGCAACTGCCACCACGTCGCGCGGCGCTCGGGGGGGAAGACGTTCAGGCTCGTCACGCCAAACGGGGTGTGGGAGCTGCGCAGCCCGCTGTTCGCCCTGTGCGGCTCCGGCACGACCGGCTGCCACGGGAAGTTCCACGACGGCGGCCTGCACGCCGAGTGGGTATGGCGAACCGGGGCGGCCGAGGAGGCATGGTGGTCCGGCACGCTGCTCAGGGAGTATCTGCCGCACAGCCCCGACCTCTACATGTTCGGCTACTGGGCCATCACCGACCGTTACGGAAACGAGATCATCCGAGAGGTGAAATGACGATGGAGATCACCAACTGCGAGCAGTACGTGCTCGCCGAGCTTGACTACGAGCAGCGCCGCAACGAGCGCCTCGCGGCCGAGAACAACAAGCTGTTCAAGCAGCTCGACGCTATGACAAAGAGGGCGAACGGCTACAGCCGGATTATCAACCGCCCCAAGACGCCCATCGAGGCGCTGGCCGACAAGGTCATGCGCGAGGAGATGCTGATCCGCTTCACCTACGCCGAGGTCACGGACGTCAAGAGCGCGTTCAGCGGAAGGCTGCTCGACTTCGACGAATGGTGCCACGATGCGATGCGATATGTGGCGCTGGCGGACGGCGTCGGCGAGGAGGAGTTCACCCGGTTCATGCGCCGGGACCTCAAGAAGATCTACGACAAGAAGGTGGCCAAGAGTGCCGAGTAGAGGCCGCCGTGCCCGACAGGAGCGGCAGGGCGGGCCGATGAATGACGAGAAGGCCATCGCCGCGGCCATCCACGCCGGGCTCCAGAGCGACGACGTGACCGACCTGTACTCGGGCGACTGCAGGGGCTGCGGCGAGTGCTGCTCGCGCTTCCTGCCCGTGAGCCCGTTCGACCGGGTGCGCCTCGAGGTGTACGTGCGCCGGAACGGAATCGAGCCCGCCGAGCCCAGGGCGGAGTACGACCTGCTGTGCCCGTACCTAACGGACGGGCGCGAGTGCGCGGTCTACGCCGCGAGGCCCGAGATCTGCCGGGCGTACCGGTGCGACAGGCACAAGAGGGGCGAGCTGGGCATGTTCTTCGGCGCGGAGTGCGCCGAGGTGACCGACATGCGCGCGCTCGCGGAATCAATGGCCCGCGATGTCTATGAATGCGAATAGGAACCGAATGGAAGGAATACCGATGACCGACGAGAAGAAGACCGGCGAGACGTCCGAGACGCCATACCCCGGGACGCTTAGCTGGGCGGCGACGCGGTTGCTGGAGGCAATCTGCGATGCCGCGAAGGCCGTCGCCGAGATGCTGTGGGAGAGCATCTCGCGCGTGTTCCGAGACGCCCGCCGTCTCATGAGGAAGCTCGCGAAGGCGCTCGACCCGAAGTGGCAGCGCCGCCGCCGTCGCGCACTCGCCCGCTCGCGCCGCAACAACCTGTACCTGAAGAGCATCGGGAGGTGCCGGTGATGGGCGGCAAGTACAGGAAGGAGCAGGGGAATGGCTAGGAACGTCTACGGCGGCTACTGCCGCAAGTGCGGCAGGTGGACGCCTCCCGGGTTCGGGCACTTCGAGCGCTACCGCGGCGGCTGGCGCATCCACTGCGTCGAGTGCGCGAGCGGGCGGAAGCTGCCGCCCGAGGGCGACCAGGCGGCGCAGGACATGCGGCGCCACGTCAGGAACATGGTGAACGACGGAAGGTACGGGAAGAGGGGATACAGATGGCGGGGAACGAGAGACCAGACATCTATGCGGACGGACTCCGGGAGGAGCGCTGCGAGAACTGCTCGCACTGCTGCGCGACGGTGCTGCGCACCGTCCACGGCGTGGAGCGCACGGAGTACGAGTGCGGGCGAAGGCCCGAGTTCGTGCACAGGACGCAGGCGGAGGCCGTATGCAACTACTGGGAGGCGCGATGAGCGTAATCGACTGGAACGGGGAGGCCCGGAACATCCTCAAGGCCGTGAGGGCCGTCGGGTACCTCGAGGGCATGAGCGCGTCCCTGTGGCGGCTCGCGGGGCCGGAGATCGCCGACGAGGCGATAGTCGACTACGACAAGAGCGTGGCGGACATCGCCGCGCTCATGGGACTGGAGAAGAGGAACTATGACTGACGGCTACCTGCTCAACCTGCGAACTTTCCGCGAGGTGAGGGACGACAAGGCGCAGGCCCTCAAGCCGCTCGAGGAGGCTGTCGAGGTGTTCGGCGCGTGGCAGGAGTTGGACAGCATGCGCCGCAGCCCGTTCTTCTCGGCTTGGAGGGACATGCGCGACGACCTCATAGACGAGTGCCTGGACACCGTGCAGGCCACCGTCAACCTGCTGGCAGCCGTCGGCGCCACGCAGGGCGAGGTCGACGACGCCATCCGGCGCATGGACGAGAGGAACGGGAGCCGCGGGAGGCTCTAAGAAATGGAGGAAAAGATGAAAGCGAAGAAGAAAGCGATGATCTCACAGCCTATGGCCGGTAAGACCCATGAGGAGATCGTCGAGACAAGAGACAAGGCCGTCGCTGTACTTGAGGGCATGGGCTACGAGGTCGTGAACACACTGTTCACTGATGAAGACATGAAGGGGCACAGCAACATGAAGATTCCGCTGTATATTCCACTGCACTACCTCGCAATGTCACTCGAGAGCATGAGCTCGTGCAATGTTATCTATTTCTGCCCGGGCTGGGAGAACGCACGCGGATGCCGTATCGAGCATGATGCCGCTGCCGAATACGGGCTCGAGGTGATGTACGGATGAGCGCCGAGCTGCCCAGAGACGCCGAAGGGCG
Organism: uncultured Collinsella sp.; assembly: GCA_902488525.1. GTDB lineage: Bacteria > Actinomycetota > Coriobacteriia > Coriobacteriales > Coriobacteriaceae > Collinsella. The sequence goes on along the minus strand of CABTWP010000001.1, from coordinate 88,990 downwards.
AGAGATTCCGCTAGATACCAAAGTACTGTACGACAGTGATGGAATCGAGTTCTTCACTGACAAATCCATGTATATGCGTGTGACCGATGAATGGTGGTTCTTTGGGCATTTTGGTTCATTGACCTCTACGCATCGTATTGCAGCGACGAGGCTGCACCTCACATCGCCCGATAGCTGGGAGAAGTTGGAAGAGGATTTGGGCAGGGCGATTGGCATGCCAAGACCAGACAATTTCGACTCTATGACTTGCGGCTATTTCAATAGTGTCGGTAAAAATTGCCGAGAGTGCAAAAAGAGGAACGGATTCGATTCCAGCTACTGCAATAAGGTTGCATGGAAAAACATCTTGTCCCGCATCCGCAAGCTGAGGGGTGAGGACGATGGCTAACGGTTGTGTGATGTGCGGTAAGACGCGACTCAACTTCGGCGATTACGACGAGGGTGTCGAGATGCGGATTGACGAGATGGACACCGGCGAGCACATCATCGTCGTCGACCCTCCGTACGCATGGAGCATCCCGATCAACTACTGCCCGTTCTGCGGACGAGACCTCACAAAGAAGGTGGACCAATGACGACGCATCGACTCAAGGTCCTTATCAAATACGCCGACGCAATCATGAACGGCACCAAGACGTTCGAGATTCGCAGGAACGACCGTAACTTCAAGGTCGGCGACAAGATCGTATTCGACGTAGTCACGAACGAAGGCTATGCCGTCGGGGCGGCTGCAAGGCACCCGCTCAACGGGGCGGCCTACCGAATCGACTACATCCTCGACGGCTTCGAGGGCCTCGCCCAGAAGTACGTGGCGATGGCCATATCCAAGGAGGGCGAATGATTACCGATGATGTGCGCCGCGAGACGGCGAAGAGGCTACGCGAGAAAAAGAAGGAATTCTTCGGCGGACGCAGTTGGTTCCCGCAGGACCTGATTCTCTACCAGAGCATGTATCTCACGGCCATCGACGAGTGTCTGCCGGACGGCGAGTGCGGATTCGACGTCCTCGCCGACCTTATCGACCGAGGCGAGTGCGAGAACGTCTACGACGAGAACGAAATGGGAGCCTGCGACAACGGCTTCGAGTGCTCGGTCTGCGGATGCAGGGTCGAGGACGAGGAGCATTACCACGTGAGCGGCGTCTGGAACAATTGCCCGCAGTGCGGGAGGACGGTCGTGAAGCCATGAGCACGGAGTACGTTCTGGACGCCGACAAGATCGCCCACTGGCGCATCGACAACCACGTCCCGCTGAAGCAGCTGGCGCGCGCCGCCGGGGTAAACCTCAGCAGCCTGAGCCACGCCATCCGCGGCGGCAGGGAAGTGAAGATGAACCTGCTGCTCAATCTGGCGAATGCGATGGGCGAAGACCCGCGCGACATCGTGAGGCCCAAAGCGCTTACGAGTCGGGAGGCAAAATGAGATTCGAGATAATCGAGCGCCACATTATCGATGTGCCGGACAGCGAGCTCACTGACGGCGGGCGCCCCCTGGGCGAGATGGCGCTCACCGATGTTCTCGACGCCATCGCGGAGAACCCGCACAGGTTCATCGAACGGTACGAGTTGTACTGCGAGGAGGTGACCCGCCTTGGCCTCCAGCTGTGACCCGGGATACAACCTCCCGGACGGATGCTCCGACGCGGCAATCGACAGGCGCTTCGGGGAGCGCGGCCCGACCTGCGCCGAGTGCGCCAAGATGTATGAGTGCTGCTGCGACTACGGCATCTGTGAGGTGGAGTTCGACGACGCCTTCCGGGAGAAGTTCGACGGGGCGGACGCGGAGCCGGGCGACGTCGCCCACTGGGCGCTCCCGTGGATAGCGGACCACATGAGGGACATGCAGGAGGCGGCGTGCGACATGTTCTGTGGCTGATGCCGCTGGCGGCGCTCACCGCGCTGCTGGCTTGGGCGGCGAGGTCCGCATGGGCGCTCGCCGTGGTTCTGACCGTTCTCGTGCGCATGGCGTGCGGGTGAGATTGGAGGATTGAATGGACTGGATCGTAAGGCTGGCCGGCAAGCTCATCGGGTGCCTCATCATGGCCGCGCTCGTGCTGCTGTGCGCAGCCGCCGTCGTGTGGTGCTGGCGGGTGCTCGCGGGGCTGGTCGCATGAGCGCCGGCGAGAGGGTGGCGCAGCAGCTCCGCGACGCCACGGCCCCGCTGGAGTCCATGGCGGACGACGTGGCGGGAGACATCGACGAGAGGTTCGTGCTGCCGCCCATCACGCTCACCATCGAGATAGGCGCCACCGACGAGACCCCGACCCTGTCGGTGAAGAAGCGCTATATCGCGAGGAAGCGCCTGGCATGACGTGGAGCTCCAACGGCAACGCCGAGCGCAAGCTCAAGGCGAGGCTCCGCGCCGAGGGCAGGCCGTGCCACATATGCGGACAGCCCATAGACTACAGCCTGCCGCCCGGCACGCCGTGGAGCTTCGAGGCCGACCACGTGGTGCCGAGGGCGAGGGGCGGCGCGGTGCTGGACTACGCGAACCTCGACGCGGCGCACCGCATCTGCAACCAGAGGAAGGGCAAGCACATGCCGGGCGACGCGAGGCCCGTCGAGATAAGGCGCACGAGGCTGTTCTGAAGGCTCGAGACAACTGAATAGGCGGGGCTGAAAAGCCAAACTGGAGGCGCGGTCGTTTGCTCGGCTGCGCCTCACTGTTTTTTGGGGCGCTGAGCCGCCGATGGCGGGGGCATTGCCCCTCCCCGGGGGTGCACGGACACCCATCGCTGCCAGTGCCGATTTCCCCCCGCCCCATGACCCCAGGGCGGGGTAGGCCGCGAATCTCACCCGCATCGCACAATGCGGGCACGAGAAAGGAGGCCGGGATGCCGGAGATGCCGGAATCGGTCGCATCCGACGACTATCAATCGCATATCTGGGCGAGCGTAACCGCATCGGGGCGCTTCTCCGACGAGGACGCGCCGAACCTCGCGCTGCTGTGCTACTGGCACGCCGTGGCGAAGGCCGCGGAGGACGCGATGAGCAGGGGCAAGTCCGTGAAGGTGCTCGACCCCGTCGGCTACAAGCCCGTCAAGGCGAAGAACGGGCGGCACGCCATCATGGAGCGCCCGCACCCCGCCGTGTCCGTGCTCAAGCAGGCGACAGCCGAGATACGCGCGCTCAACGAGCTGCTCGGGCTGTCGCGCAAGGCGGTGCCCATCCAGGTGCAGCAGGCGCGTCCGCAGAGCGACGGCGCTAGGGTGCTGAGCCTCATGTTCGCCGACCGCGAGCGCAAGGCCAAGGCGGCGGGCGCCTGATGGAGCCCAGGCAGACGCCGACATACGAGGCCAACGTCCCGGAGGACCTCAGCGGCGACGGCGGGATGGCCTGCGAGCTCGCGACCGCCTACTTCGGCGACCCGCTGCCGTGGCAGCCGCACCTGCTCGACGCGATGCTGGCCCGCGACGCGCGCGACAAGTACCTGCTGCGCACGCTGGGCATCTCCATCCCGCGCCAGAACGGAAAGAGCTGGGTCGTGCGCGCCAGGTGCTTCTACGGCGCGCTCAACGGCGAGAAGATCCTGTACACCTGCCAGCACGGCGACACCTCCGACCAGATGTTCAAGGAGCTGTCCCAGCCATTCGAGGACGAGGACGAGACCGAGCTGCACGACCTCCTGCTCGCCGTGCGCAAGACGAACGGGCAGCAGGCCATCAGCCTCAAGAACGGCGGACTCATTCGCTTCACCACCCGCACCAACTCGCTGGCGCGAGGCAAGACCTACGACGTGCTCATCTACGACGAGGCGCAGGAGCTCACGGACACGCAGCAGGCGGCGTCCCTGCCTGCAATCTCGGCGAGCGCGATGCACAACCCGCAGACCATCTACCTCGGAACGCCGCCAGGCCCCGACAACGTCGGCACGGTGTTCCGCGACCTCCACGACGACGTGCACGACGGCGAGTCCGAGATGGCGTGGATCGAGTGGGGCGCGGACGAGATAGGCGACGTCCACGACGAGTCGAGATGGTACGAGTTCAACCCGTCCATGGGCACCGTGCTCAACTACGAGGCCGTCAAGGGCGAGTCCGAGCAGATGCAGCCCGACGTGTTCGCGCGCGAGCGCCTCGGGTGGTGGGCGAAGACGGGAGGCTCGCTCCTCTACGCCCTATCCTCCGGGAAATGGGACGGGTGCCGGCGCGACTCGGCGCCCACTGGCGGAAAGCTCGCGTTCGGCGTGAAGTTCTCCGCGGACGGCTCCCGTGCCGCCGTCTCGTGGGCGCTTGCCGACAGGGACGGCCCGTCCTACGTCGAGCTGTACGACGTGATGGGCGCTTCGGGCGGAACGGTCGCGATCTCGGACATGCTCCTGCGCAACCGAGACGAGATCGCGTGCGTCTGTATCGACGGCAAGTCCGGAGCGGACGCGCTCAAGCGGCGGATGCTCGACGGCGGCTTCAGCAAGTGCGCACTCGAGATGGGAACCCCGGCAATCGTGCAGGCTGCGGCGTCGATGCTCAAGGACGAGGTCGACTCGGGCACGCTCTCGCACATCGAGTCGCCTGCGCTCGACGACTCGGCGCGCAAGTCGCTCAAGCGCGACATCGGCAGGGACGGGTGGGGCTTCGCGGACGGTCCAGACTCCATCGCCGCCCCAATCGAGTCCGCATCGCTCGCCCTCTGGGCGGCGAGAACAACGAAACGAGACCCGCGAAGGGAACAGGAGGCCAGCTTCTGATGGCAGCAGTGAACATGGAACTGGCGGGGCAGGTAGCATCCGCCGCAGGCTTGGAGCCGGGCGACGCGGCGCTCGTCCGCGAGCTCATGACCGTCTGGCGCGAGCACCGCGCCAGCAATCTCGAGCGCGAGGACTACTACCTCGGGCACGTGTCGGTGAAGGACCTCGGCATCGCCATGCCGGCGAGCCTCGCCAAGAAGATCAACCCGCGCGTCGACTGGCCCCGCAAGGCCGTGCACGCCCTGGCGGACCGCTCCATCTTCAACGGCTACACGTGCGCGGACGAGCAGACGGGTAAGACGCTCCGCGCCATCTGCGAGTCGAACCAGCTGGAGCGCCTCTACCGCAAGAACCTCATCGGCGAGCTGAAGCACTGCTGCGGCTTCTGGACCGTGACGGACGGCGGCGGCTACCCGGTCATCTCGGCATACCCCGCCACCGCGGCGGCGGCCCTGTGGGACGACGCTCGCAAGGCCATCAGGGCGGGCATCGTCGTGGCGGAGTCCAAGAAGATGCCCGGCGACGCCGAGCGCGTGCCGACCGTGGTGCACCTGCTCACAGCCGACAGCCTCGTGGTGCTCACGCGCGACGGCGGCTCGTGGGTCGCCGAGTACCGCGAGCACTCGATGGGGCGCTGCCTGATGGAGCCGATGGCCCACGGCGCGACGCTCGAGCGCCCCTTCGGCACCTCGCGCATCAGCCGCTCCGTGATGAGCATCACCGACGACGCGATCCGGCAGCGCGCCCGCATGGAGGTCGCCGCCGAGGCGGCGACCCTGCCGCAGACTTGGCTACTGGGCACCTACAAGAAGATGCTCAACGACGGCAACAAGTACGACGCCTCGATGGGCGCGGTCAACGAGATCACGAAAGACCCGGACGGCGACAAGCCCACGGTCTGGCAGTCCGCGCAGCTCCAGATGGCACCGCTCACGGAGTACCTGCGCCAGCTCGCCTGCCAGATGTCGGCCGTGACCAACGTGCCGGTGAGCTTCTTCGGCGTGTCCAACGACAACCCGTCCTCCTCGGACGCTATCGCCGCGTCCCTGGAGCCCTTGGTCATCGACGCCAAGAACCTCAACCGCGACAACGGCACGGCGCTGCGCAACGTGGCCTACATGGCGCTCGCCGTGGCGAACGGCACCGATTTCGCCACCGAGCGCGACGCGGGGCATGAGATCAACCCGCGATTCCTGTCCCCGGCGTACCCGTCCACGGTGAGCCTGTCCGACGCGCTGCTCAAGCAGGTGCAGGCGCTCCCGAAGCTCGCCAACTCCACGGTGGCCTACGAGATGCTCGACTACACGGACGAGCAGATCCAGCGCATCGAGTCGGATGCCAAGAAGGCGCAGGCGGGCGCGGCTATCGCATCGCTGTTCGAGCCGAAGGAGGGCGAGAATGGCGGCGGTGCCGACTAGCCTGCTGGACGAGCTGACCGATGAGGTGAACGCGCTGTCGGCAGACGCCCAGGCGAAGGTGAGGCCGGCGCTCGAGTCCCTGCTGTCGAGCTGGGAGCGCGGAGGTGGCGGCGATGTCGCCTCTCTCCGCGAGAGGGCCTACGAGACGATCGAGACGGTGCTCGGGTACTACGCCGACACGTGCGCCGCCGCGAGGGCCGCAGAATACTACGACGCGGTCAGGGCGTCGCAGGGCTTCTCTGGGAAGTATCGGGCGGTCGCCGAGTCCATGCGAGACCCGGACGCCACGCTCGGCGCGGTTAGATATTTCATCGGCAAGGTCGTCGAGGGCGCCCCCGAGGTCTTTGTCTCGCGGTGCGTCACGAGGGTCGACGAGGAGATCAGGCGCGCCGCCAACAGGTGCGTCGCCCACAACGCGCGCAAAGACCCGGCAAAGCCGTGGTACGCCCGCGTTCCCCGTGGCGAGACGTGCGGGTTCTGCCTCATGCTCGCGTCGTTCGGCTTCTACGCCAAGACCGAGGAGGCGGCCGAACACTCGCACGCGCACTGCGACTGCCGAATCGTTCCCGGCTTCGACGGGGTGACCACAGTCAAGGGATACGACCCTGACGGGATGTACGAGAGGTATAACGACTGCCTGGCCGCGCTCGGAGGCCGCGACGGCATCGCCTCCGACTGGTACGCAATGCCGGAGGACGAACGCAAAGCGCTCGTGAGGCGCCACGGCAACAAGGAGGGGAAGGCGTACACCGCCTACCTCAACAACCGCGTCGCATCCGAGATAGAGCTACGCGACCCGTCCTGGTACGCGGGCGGCGAGCATAAGGGCATAACGTTCACGGACGATGCGGTGAGGCGCGACAAGGTAAAGAGGTGGAGGGTAGACCCCGGAGAGAGGAGAACCGCAGAGAAGCTGGCGGCACTGGGCTACAAGACCGAGTTCTGGGAAGACGAGGTGCACCTGAAGAGCGAGAACGCGCAGGGAAAAACGACCGTAAGCCGCGCCGACCTGTCCACGGGCATCGAAATCAAGACCGTGTACACGTCGAAATCGGAGAACACGTTCAAGTCGCACATGAAGTCCGTGGCCAACAAGAGCGGGGTGCGGTTCTCCGTCTTCGACGTCAGCGAGAACAAGTCGGTCACCGACAGCCAAGCCGAAGCGTGGATACGCAAGTACATGAAGAGGTACGGAATCTCTGAGGTGCGGATGCTGGGGCACGACGGGTCGCTCCAAACGATAAAAAAATAGGCGGGAGCTGCATGTCTCAATAGGTGAGTCAAACAGCTTCCGCCTAACCCCATCATACCGCATGGCCGCCCACGGGCGGCTTTTTTCATGCCGAAAAACGCCAAACAGGCCAAATCTCACGCCCGTAGGACACTGCCGCGCGACAGGGCCGCACGGCCCGAAACGCACATCTAAGGGGCTCGGCCGCACGGCTGGCCCGACGGGCCGCACGGTCCGGGAAAGGACGCGACATGGCAGCAGAGACCAACACGGAGCCCACGGGCGGTACGGAGCCGACCGGGGGCGAGGAGCCCGACTACAAGGCGCTCTACGAGGCCGAGAAGGCGCATTCCCGCAAGTGGGAGAAGCAGGCCAAGGCCAACAAGAGCGCGGCAAGCGCACTCGACGAGGCCAACCAGGCGAAGAAGACCGCCGACGAGAAGGTCGCGGAGCTCGAGAAGCGACTCGACGCCAAGGAGAAGGCCGAGGCGCGAGCCAAGACCGCCGCCAAGGTCGCGCAGGAGAAGGGAGTCCCCGCCGAGCTCATCGTCGGCGAGGACGAGGAGAGCATGGCCGCATGGTGCGACAAGATGCTCGCCGCATTCAAGACAAAGCCCGCGCCGCGAGTGGAGAAGCCCGGCAGCTTCGACAAGGGCGGCAAGGGCGGGGACGAGGCGCTGCGAGACTTCGCCAAGCGCCTCCTGAAGTAAGCCAAACCCGAAGAAAGGCACAGAAATGGTTGCAAACGACACCCAGAAAATCAAGCTGCCGTCCAGCGTGGTCTCCACCATCATCGGCAAGGTGAAGGACACCTCCACCATCGCCACGCTGAGCCCCAGCACGCCGCAGAAGTTCGCCGACACGACCTATCTCGTGTTCAACCCGACCGCAGAGGCCGAGGTCGTCGCCGAGGGCAGCAAGAAGTCCGGCTCCGAGATCTCCACCGACCCCGTGGTCGCAAAGCGCGCCAAGATCGTCACGACCACGCGCGTCTCCGACGAGCTGAAGTGGGCCGACGAGGACAACCAGCTGGAGATCATCTCCAACATCATCGCCGACCAGACCGCCGCCGCGGGCCGCGCGCTCGACTACATCGTCTACCACGCCATCAACCCCAAGACCGGCCTCGGCCTCACGGACTACACCGCCCTGACCGCTGACAAGGACGTCCACAGCGTCGCCAAGACCGACTCCCCGGTCGACGACATTGACTCCCTCTCCGACGCCCTGCTCGACTACGGCATCAACGGCATCGCCATGAGCCGCCAGTTCGCCTCCGAGCTGCGTAAGCTGCGCGTGCCCGCCACCGGGCAGCGCCTGTACCCCGAGGTGCCGCTGTCCCTCAACGTGGGCAACCTCGACGGCATCCCCGCCTCCGTGTCCGGCACCGTGAACGGCCGTCTCGCCAAGACCCCGACCAAGGTCTCCGCGATCATGGGCGACTTCTCCGCCATCAAGTGGGGCATGGTCCGCGACATCACCGCCGAGGTCATCGAGTACGGCGACCCCGACAACACCGGTCAGGACCTGAAGGGCTACAACCAGATCGCCTACCGCACCGAGGCCGTCCTCGCATACGCGGTACTCGACCCGAAGGCCTTCGCCGTCCTCAAGAGCGCCTAGGGGGTACCGAGATGGCTCATCTAGTCCAGAAGTTCATCGTGGAGGACGTTGGCAAGGCGTCCAGCATCCTCCCGCAGCACGTTGCGCTCGTCTCGCCCGACGGCAAGCCGCTCGCGCTGCCCAAGAAGGTCGCCAACCCCGGCGCCAGCCCGACCGTCGCGAAGGTCGTTCAGGCCCTCGTCGACGCCGGGATCATGGAGGCCGAGTAGCCATGGCCGCGCTCGCCAGCGTGGACGACTACAAGGCCCGCTACGGCGAGCCCGCGGACGAGGCCCGCACCGGGGTGCTGCTGCAGGACGCATCGGACCTGATGCTCGCGGCATTCGAGGACCGAATCGGCGAGTACACCGAGGGGGCGTGCCCGGCGTTCGACCGCGCCGCGCCCGCCGTGTGCTGCCTGCTCGTCAACCGCGTGCTCTCCGCCCCCGCCGCCATGGCAGGGGCCACCCAGTACAGCCAGGGGGCGGGCGGATACACGGCATCGGTGACCTACGGCTCGGCGCTCGGCGAGATGTACCTCGGGAAGAGCGACCTCAGGCGTCTCGGCCTCACCGGTCAGGCGCTCGGGGCGCTCACGCCTCTGGAGAGGGGAGGGGTGGCCGAATGACGTGCCTCATCTCCGGCGAGACCGTGACCGTGCGCAGTGCGGCCCAGTCGTTCGACGAGCTGGGAGAGCCGACCGGCGAGACGGTGACCGAGACGGCGGTCGAAAACGTCGTGGTCTGCCCCGGCGCGACCGCCGACCTCGACTCGACGCGCCCCAATGGCGTGACGGTCGCCTACACGCTCTGCTTCCCGAAGGGCGCGGACGTTGACCTCAAGGACGCGACGGTCACGGTGCGCGGCACCGACTACAAGGTGGTCGGCGACCCCAAGCGATACACCGCGGCCAACACGCCCGGCCCCTGGGACCTCACCTGCGAGGTGACCCGAACCGATGGCTAAGGCGAAGTGCGAGGTCAAGATCAAGTGGAAGGGCTGGAACCGCGGCGGATACGCCGAGGTCATGAACGGCGGGGGCGTGCAGGCCATGCTCACCGAGAAGGCCAACGCCGCCGCGGCCGCATGCAACTCCACGTTCACGCCGAAGTACGGCGAGAACGGCTACAGCACCGCGGTCGCAGGCGGTTCGCTTGCGAGGGGCCGCGTCGTCTACACGGATAGCAAGCACGCCAACGTGAGCGAGCGCAAGCACAACCGCCTGCAATCCGTCTTCGGGGGTGACTGATGGACATCGAGAGGGTAGTGGCCCAGCGCCTTATGCACGCGACCGGCATCAAGTGCGTGCCGGACGTTCCGCGCGAGAGACCCGATGAGTTCGTCCAGGTCACCCTCGCAGCCACGAGCGCGACGCGGTTCATCCAGTCGCCGCGCGTGCTCGCCACGTCGTGGGCGAAGACCCGCAGGCGCGCACGCGAGATCGCCGAGGCCGTCGAGCGGGCGTGCTCCGCCATCGAGGACGAGCCGAACGTGTTCTCCGCCGTGCCCGACGGCACCTACCGATGGGACGACCCCGACACGGGAACTCCCAGATACCAGACGAACATCAACCTGACCATCTGCGAATAAGGAGCAATCATGGCAGAAAGCAACAAAAACAACGTCGCCAACGTCTCCAGCGCCAAGGGAGTCAAGGGCGGCTACATCTTCACCGCTCCCGTCGGAACGGCGCTGCCGACCGACTACACGACCGCGCTGCCCGAGGCGTGGAAGTGCCTCGGCTACATCAGCGAGGACGGCTACGTCGAGACGCTCGACACCGACTCCGAGGACATCAAGGACATGAACGGCGACCTCATGGCGTCGCCGCAGACCTCTCGCGTCGAGAGCGCGCAGCTCACGCTCGCCGAGATCAAGGCCGCGACCCTCAAGGTCATGTACGGCTCCGGCAACGTCAAGGACGAGGCCGGCATGATCACCGTCAAGCACAACGGCGACTCCACCGAGACGTGGCCCGCCGTGCTAGAGCTCGTGCTCAAGGACGGCCGCCGCTGGCGCAAGGTCGTGCCGCTCGCCCAGTCCTCCGAGCTGGACGACCTCACCATCGCCGTGGGCGAGCTCGCCGCGCGCGCCCTCACGGTCAAGTACCTCACCGACGATGCCGGCAACACCTGCTACGACTACATCCAGTCCACCGAGACCGCGACCGCCAAGGCCGCTGAGACCGCGGAGGGCAAGTAATGACCGAGCTCGCATTCACCATCCCCGGCATCGACGGCGAGTTCACCGCCGACCTCGACGAGCTGCTCAGCTACAAGACGAACAAGCAGTTCGCCAAGAGCGAGACCGAGCCCGCCGGGATGTTCGAGGCCTTCGAGCGCGTCTTCGCGGGCCGCGACGAGGAGTACATGGAGCGCCTCGGCGGCTCCGTCGAGTCCACGGGCGTGCTCATGCAGGCCGCATTCGAGGCGGCGAAGGCAAAAAACTCCCAGGATTCGTCCTCGAGCTCGAAGGGCACCGCTCAGAAGTCGTAGCGGACTTCCGCCAGTACTACGGCATCGACCTCCCGCTCGAGGGCGGACCGAACGACCTCCGGCGCGCCGCCCTCCTGTGGGAGCAGTTGCCGAAGGAGTCGAGGTGCGCGCGCCGCATGTACCCGGAGCTCAAGTGGAGCGAGGAGACGTACATGCTCTGGCGCATCGAGCACCAGCTCAGGAGCCTCGCGTGGGGGCTGAGCGACAAGAAGCACCGGCCGCCGCAGGAGCCGCAGCCGCTCAAGACGCCCGGGCAGCTCGCAGAGCTCAAGAGGCACCAGCGCAACGCCCTCGCGAACAGGGCGGAAATCGACGAGATTCTAGGATTAGGAGGACGGGATGGCGACTAGCGTAGGCTCGGCATGCATCACGCTCATGCCGTCCATGAAGGGCTTCGCCGGCAGCATCTGCTCGGAGTTCGGCGACACGGGCTCCAAGGCCGGAAAGTCATTCGGCGACTCGATGACCTCCGGCGTGGACGGCGGGGTCAAGCGCTCCAGCGGGCTGCTGAGCGGGCTCGGCACCGTCGCCAGGGGCGTGGGCACCGTCGCCGCGGCTGGCATGGGCGCGCTCACCACGGCGGTGACCGCAATCGGCGGCGCTGCGGTATCCGCATACGCCGACTACGAGCAGCTGGTCGGCGGCGTCGACACGCTCTTCGGCTCCGCGTCCGGCAAACTGCAGGGATACGCCGCGGAAGCGTACAAGACGTGCGGCATGAGCGCCAACCAATACATGACCCAGGCGACCAGCTTCGCCGCATCGCTCGTGAGCTCGTGCGGCGGCGACGTGGCGAAGGCCGCCGAGTCCGCCAACACGGCGATGGGCGACATGGCGGACAACGTCAACAAGATGGGCTCGGACATGGCCGACGTCCAGAACGCCTACCAAGGCTTTGCCAAGCAAAACTATACGATGCTGGACAACCTGAAGCTGGGCTACGGCGGCACGAAGTCCGAGATGGAGCGACTCATCGCGGACGCCAACAAGCTGCGCGCGGCGCAGGGCAAGACCGCCGACCTCACCATCGACAGCTACGCCGACGTGGTCGAGGCGATCCACACCGTGCAGTCCGAGATGGGCATCACCGGCACGACCTCCAAGGAGGCCGCGACGACCATCTCCGGCTCCATCGGCATGGCCAAGGCATCGTGGGAGAACTTCCTCACCGGTCTGGGCCGAGACGACGTGGACTTCTCGCAGCTCACCGAGCAGCTGCTCACGTCCGTCGGCGCGGTCGCCAAGAACATAGCGCCGCGCGTCGCGCAGATCGGGCAGGGCATCATCAAGGCGCTCCCCGCGGCGTTCTCCGGCATCGCGTCGGTGCTCACGCCCATCGTGTCCGAGGCGCTCGCCACGGCGTGGAACATCGCCGTCGGGGCGCTCGCCGGCATCGGTATCAAGCTGCCGAAGCTGGACTCCTCGCAGATCTGCTCGGCGCTTCAGGCCATCCTTGGCGTGGCCACGTCCGTCGGTAACGGCATCAAGGCGGCAATCGGGTTCATCGCGCCGCTCATCGCGCCAATCGGCACGGCGCTGCTCAACATCGCGCAGGCCGTGCTGCCGGTGCTCTCCACCGGCATACAGGTGGTGCTCGGCATCGTGCAGGCGCTGTCGCCGGTCATCGGCTTCCTGATCGGTGTCATCGCGGACGTAATGACGACCGTCTCGCAGCTCGTCGCCATCGCCATGCCCGCCGTGCAGTCCGTGCTGTCCGCCGTGCTGGCGGCGATGCCGCTCATCCAGGGCGCGATTCAGGTGGCGATGGGCATCATCTCCGCCGTCTGGAACGCGGTCTGGCCCGCGATCTCCGCTGTCCTGACTGGCGTGATGGGCGCAATCTCCACTGCCGTCCAGGTCGCGATGGCCGTGGTGCAGACAGTCATCTCCACGGTCACCGCCGCGATAAGCGGCGACTGGGATACGGTCTGGAACACCATCAAGTCGGTAGCCGAGCTCGTCTGGTCTCAGATTGAGTTCGCCGTGCGGGCGGCCATCGGGGTCGTCGAGTCCGTGATAACGTCCGCGCTCAACGGAATCAGCTCGGTTTGGTCGAGCGTGTGGGACACCGTCCGCGACTTCGCCGAGGTCGTATGGGGACGCATCAAGTTCTCCGTCAACTCGGCGATAAATCAGGTCAACGGCGTGATCAGCTCCGTGCTCAACAGCATCAGCTCCACGTGGTCGAGCATGTGGGGGAGCATCAAGAGCGCCTGCTCGTCCATCTGGGAGGGCATCAAGAGCGCAGCGTCAAACGGAATCAACGCCGTCTACAGGACCGTCACGAGCATAAAGGGCAAGATCACCGGGTTCTTCTCGGGTGCGAGAAACTGGCTCTTCAACTCCGGCAAGTCGATACTCAACGGCCTGAAGGACGGCATCATGTCCGCTATCGGCTCGGTGACCTCGGCGGTCTCCGGCGCAGTCTCCAGAATCCGCTCCTTCTTCCCGTTCTCGCCGGCAAAGGTCGGCCCCTTCTCCGGGCACGGCTACACGACCTTCTCGGGCAAGGCCCTCATGCAGGGCTGGGCGCAGGGCATCGGCTCCGGCACCGGCACCGTGGTCTCCGCCATCAGCGGCGCCATGGACACCGCGCAGGGGATGCTCTCGACGGGCCTGACCGTCGCGCCGTCCGCTGTCTACACTCCGGCGCGTCCCGAGGAGGATTCCGACGACGCCCTCGCCGGCATCCTGTCCGTCCTCGAGCAGATCCGGGACAAGGACGGAAACCTGTACATCGACTCGGAGCGCGTCTCCTCCGCCATCGCGATGCGCGGCAGGCACACGCTCGCCGCAAGGGGGTTCGCATGATATTCGGCGGAATCGACCTAACGCCGTACCTGCTGGTGACCAAGGTCACGAGACCGATTGTCCCCAAGGTGCGGCTCGATGAGACCGAGGTCCCCGGCATGGACGGCACACACGTCCGCGCCACGGGCCTCGAGCCCGTCGAGATAGCGGTCGACTGCAACATCGTCGGCGGCTCCCTCGACGAGGTCGCCGAGGCAAGGGCCGTGCTCGCCTCGGCGCTGTCCGGTGGCGAGAAGGCCCTCGTGCTCGACGACGCCCCCGAGCGCTACATGCTCGCGCGCTACAGGGGAGGGGCGGAGCAGGGGCGCAACGCACACATGCCGAATCTCACGCTCGGGTTCTACTGTGCAGACCCCGCCGCCTACGGGCAGCGGCGCTCCGAGCAGGTGCCGGCATCCCAGCGCGCCGTCGCCGCCGGGGGCAACTACAGAGCCTACCCTACGGTCACGTGCAGGCCCCCGGCAGGCTCGAGCTGGACAATCACCAACGTCTCGACCGGGCGGTTCGTCCGCGTCGAGGCGTCGTTCACGGGCGCACAGACCGTCGTGCTGGACATGCGCGCCGAGCGCTGCACCGTCAACGGCGCGGACTGGCCCGTGACCGTCGCGAGCGACTTCTTCTCGCTCGACGGCGTGCAGCAGATCAAGACGAGCGGCGGCACCGCGACGCTCGAATGGGAGGAGAGGTGGCTCTAGGTGCGAATTGACGTATACACGTGGCAGGACGCCTACGTATCGACAATCGGCCCCGAGGAGCTGCTCGCCCTCACCCATACCGACGAGCTCAACGGCGAGGACAGCGTGGACATCGCCACGACCTTCGCGCTCAAGCAGGGCTACCGCCTCGTGTGGGCCGACCGCCTCGGCAAGGTCCACGAGCACGTCTGCCAAGACCCCAAGGGCCTCCACGCCGGAGGCGATACGGTCTACACGGACACGGCGATCAACTCAATCTGCGAGACGTACGGCGACTATATCGAGGACAAGCGCCCCTACGGCTACGGCTTCCTCCAGGCACTGAACGTCTGCCTTGCGCCGACGCGCTGGACCGCCGGAACGGTCGACCAGACCGGCACCGTCGACAAGGGCCTGACCTTCTACCACACCTCGTCGCGCGAGGCGCTCCAGTCAATCTTGAAATGCGGTGGCGAGCTTGAGACTGAAATCACCGTATCCGGCGGCAGGGTGGCCTCTCGCAGGGTGGGCATCCGCTCGCATCGAGGCGCGAAGGGCGGCCACCGCCGGTTCACCTACACCAAGGACCTGACATCGGTATCACGCACCGAGCACTACGGGGCGATCACCGCCTGCTACGGCTACGGCAAGGGTATCGAGACCGACACGGGCGGATACGGCCGCAAGCTGACCTTCGGCGACATCAACAACGGCAAGAACTACGTGGAGGACGCGACCGCGCTCAAGCTCTACGGTCGACCCGACGGCAGGGGCGGGCGCGCGCACGTGTTCGGGCAATATGAAAATCCAAATTGCGAGGACGCGGCGACGCTGCTCGCCGAGACCCGCGCGTACTTCGGCTCCCGCAAAGAGCCGGGAGTGACCTACGAGGCCGACGCCGTCGACCTCGTGCAGTTCGGACGCGAGTGGGAGGGCGTCGCCGTGGGCGACGACGTCCAGATCGTCGATACGGCATTCAGCCCGGCGCTGCGCTGCGAGGGCCGCGTGACCAAGCTCGTCACCGATGAGCTCGGCGGCACCGTCCGCGTGACGCTCGGCAACGTGACCGAGACAATTGCGGACATGTTGCTGGCGCAGCAGCAGAAAGTGTCCAGCCTGTCCAAGCGCTCGTCCAGCTGGGACGTGGCGGCATCGACGCCGCCGTCGTACCTCCAGCAGGTCGTGGACGCGATGAACACACAGTTCAACATGTCCGGCAGCAGCTACACCTTCACCAGCTTCGAGCAGGGGACAATCTACGCATCCGTACCCATGGACGCAAACGGCCGCTCGACCACGGGCAAGGGCAGCGCCATGCAGCTGTGCTCGCAGGGCTTCCGCATCGCCTCTGGCTGCAAGGCCGACGGCTCGTGGGACTGGCGCACCTTCGGCACCGGCGCGGGCTTCACCGCCGACCTCATCACGGTCGGCACGCTCATGGGCGACCTGATCAAGGCCGGAACCATCCAAGACAGGAGTGGCAAGAACTACTGGAACCTCGACGAGAGCGAGGTCCGTCTAGGCCCCGGCGCGAAGCTCGGCGACAAGGACATCGCCGTCGCCGATGCCGTGATAGCGTCGGTGGACGTCGAGTACGCCCAGGGAACGTCGCGCATCACCGAGCCGCAGGGCGGATGGCAGACCACGGCGCCGCAATGGGTGTCGGGCAAGTACATCTGGACGCGCACCAAGACCACCATGCAGTCCGGCGACATCGAGTACAGCGAGCCCGTGTGCATCAGCGGCATCGACGGCGCCAAGGGCGACAAGGGCTCGACCGGTACCGGCGTGCGCGGCATCGTCGAGCAGTACTACCTCTCCACGAGCTCCACGGCGCAGTCCGACGGCAGCTGGTCGGAGGCCCAGCCCGCTTGGGCGAAGGGCAAGTACATCTGGACGAGGAGCAAGATCACGTGGACGGACGGCTCGGTCACGTACACCGCGCCGTGCCTCGCCAAGGCCATCAACGGATCAAACCAGATGGCCGGCAGTGCCATCGTCTCGCGCGTGAAGCTGTACGCGAGGAACCAGTCGGACAGCGTGCCGCCAATTAATGCGCAGAACCCAGAGCTGGGATGGTCCGAGGACCTCCCGCAATGGTCGAACGGATACTTCGTCTGGTCGATGGAGCGCGTCACCTACGGCGACGGCAGCGTCACCCACACGGCGCCGGTGCTGGAGGCCGCGTACAACAAGGCCTATCAGAGCGCGCACGACCTGACGGGCTCGCTCAACGGCCTCGACACGACGGTGCAGGACCTCGCCAAAGACGGTGTGGTGACCGAGGCGGAGAGGGCGGCGGTCAAGAAGGCCAAGCAGGACGTGGACAAAGAGCGCGAGGAGCTCACGAGCCAGTACAACGCGCTGAAGTCGAACAAGGCCCTCAGCGCCCAGTTCCTCTCGTCCGTCCTCGGCCCCCGCTACACCAAGGCCTTCGGCACGACCGATGAGGGCGGCACGTACGGCTCCTATGCCGACAAGGTCGACAAGGTGCTCATATGCAAGACCGCCGAGGAGCTCAAGGCTGCCATGCACGAGTACGACGCCGCATTCGGAGCCTACTCGAGCGCGGTCAAGGACTACGCCGATGCCGCGACCGGGGCGCGCCACGCCATCGAGCAGAAGAACGCGTCGGACTACGCCGACGGCATCCTGAGCGCCTACGACGAGCAGATGGACCAGAAGGCCATCTTCGACCGCCTGACCAACAACGGTGCCGACCAGGGGCTCTACATGAGCAACAACAGGGTCTACGTCAACGCGACATACATCGCAACCGGGACTCTCGCGGACGCAAAGGGGCGCAACTCGTGGAACCTCAAGGAAGGCGTGCTGACGACCAACTACATGACGGCGAAGAACATCACGGCGACCGGAAGCTTCACCGGTGGAAACCGCAGCAGCGGGTACGCCATGGAACTCGACTCGAGCGGGAAGCTGGCTGGGTTCAAGGACGGCACGCAGTACGGATACATCGAATGCTCCTCAACGTCACATGACATCGACAATCCGTCGATTATCTACCACGGACTGCAGCTGCAGGGACAGGGCGTCGTGCGAGTCTCGACCCCGAGGCTCAGCGTGAGCGGCAGCGCCGACACGAGCGTCACGACGTGGTCAGGCCTGACGACCAAGGTCGGAGCGGCATACCACCCGCTTTACACGGAGAACGGCAAGAAATATTTCAACGACCAGTCCCAGACATCGTCGGTGCTCGAGTTCAGGAACGGCCTGCTGATCGGCGTGTCGGCCATGCCGTCCGGGTGGAGCGGATAAGAGATGAAAGGACAAGAAGGAATGGAAGCAAGCAAGAAAATCGTCGTGGGCTACGCGGTCCACGACATCATCGGCAACAACGAGCAGTGTCTGACGGAGTACGACCCGGACGTGCTCCAGCGCGCCGAGGACGCCGGACTCATATTTGTCGCCCAGTACGACGACGGCTCGCGCGAGGTCGTCAAGGCCGCGGACGTCCGCAAGCCAGACCCCACGGTCAACGGCATCCCGCTGGCGACCGCCGGGTACGTCGACAAGCGCACGGCTGCCACCGTGGCGTGCTTCGACGCGCTCTCGGCCCTCGTCGACCCGCAGCCGGCCACGGCCGACGAGACGGGGGAGGGGGCCGAGGCCGTCGACCCGGTCGAGGCCTTCAAGGCCGCGCTCGCCGCGCTCAGGGCGCTGGAGGCGACCGAATGATCAACCACGCGATAGCGCTCGACATGCGCAAGCGCCAGGGCACAGTCCCGCAGCGCGTCACGGTGCGCCGGGGCGAGACCCAGACCCAGAAGATAACGGCGTCGCTCACCGTGGACGGAGCGACGTACACCCCAACGTGCCAGCTTGCGCGCCTGTGCGTGCTCCACGCCGACGGCACGTGGGCTCGTTGCGCGGCGACCGTGGGCACGGCCTCGGTGAGCGCCACGCTGGCGCCGGAGACCGTCAACGGCACCGGCAAATGCCGCCTGGCCTACTTCGAGTTCTACGCCAACGGGGCCTCCGAGACTACCGAGGACTTCGCGCTCGTCATCCTGGGAAATGTGGACGGGACAACAGGGCCTGCCGTCAGCTACGACCAGGAGCTCGACGAGCTCTACAGGAAGTGGAGCACTGAGCTATCTCGGCTCGGTCAATCCGCGTTCGATGCGGCATCCGCCGCTAGCGGTGCGGCGTCGAGGGCCGATGCGGCGGCAAGCGCGGCATTGCAGATCGCGAACGCGGCGGCGCAGGGCGCCGCCGGCGAGTCCGACATCGCCGAGCTGCGCCGCCAGAACGGCCAGCTCGCGACGATGCTCGCCGACGCGACAGACAAGTTCATCTACATGGACGGCACGGTCTACTGCCCTGCCGGCAAGGCGTCGGTATCCGGGGACACGGTGACGTTCGGCAGCACGTGCTCAGTATCGGGCAGCACGGTAACCCTTTCCTAAGGAGGATAAATGGCAAATGCAAAGACGCTGGTCGTAGGCGGCCAGCCGCTCAACGTCATCGACGATACCGCGCGCAGCAACGCGCAGACGGCGCTCAACAACGCCGAGTACAACCGCCAGGGCCAAATCGGCAAGTACGGCGGGCAGAACATCGCCACCATCCTGGCGGGAGAGATCGGCAGCGGCAGCGTGTACGACGCGCTGCACAAGCGAGCCGCCAACGGCAACTTCGCGGGCCTGCGCGTGGGAGACTACATCGACGTGCCGCTGGTAAGCGCGTCGGGCGTGGCGGCCCAGCAGTCCGTGCGCTTCCTCCTGGCGCACTTCGACCCGTACTACTGCTGCGGCGACAGCTCCAAAGGCCACCACATCGCCTTCGTGGCCTCCGCGCCCATCGCCGTGGCCAAGACCGTGACCGGCGTTGCCAACGACAGCTTCCTGATGTGGAACACGACCAACACGAACCAGGGCACCGCCGACCAGAAATGCCCCTACCCCAACAGCAACCTCAAGGCGTGGGAGACGGCCTTCGAGGCGTGCCTGCCCGAGGGGCTGACCAAGTACCTGCTCACCCAGCGCGTCCTGCTGGAGGAGCGGTACAGCGCCAGCGGCGCGCTCAACGACTCCAACTCGTGGAGCTGGCAGGATATCGGCAAGGTGTTCTCGCTGTCGGAGATGGAGGTGTACGGCTGTCCCGTGTGGGGGACGAAGGGCTACAGCGTGGGCTTCGACTGCCAGTTTGACCTGTTCCGAGACACGGCGCACCGAGTCAACGGAAATCGGTACAATTGGTGGCTGTGTTCCGTTGCGTCGGGCTCCGCGTCCTACGTGTGCTATGTCGACAGCTACGGCAAGGCCGACTTCACCTCGGCGACGTACGTCTGGGTTCGCCCCCGCCCCGGCTTCCTCGTCGGCTAGCCAGCCGAGTGCTCTATACTCTGCTTTTAGGCGACCGCCTTGCGCGGTCGCCCTCTGCCCGCGAAGCGGGCTGTTTTTTTTCGCCAGTTTCCCCAGAAGGTGCACGTGAGCGGCGTCTACCAGCGCAACCGCGAGGTGTCCGAGTACAAGTTCTTCACACAGGCCATCGCCATCCGCGTGGAGGTTAATAAACTGATGGCGTCCTCCTCAGTAGTGCCCAAGGCCTACAGGCTGCTGAACGCGGTGCCGACCGTGGAGACGGCGCGCAGCATCGTGTACAACGTCAACCGCGCCGACTGCTTCTATCCCAACAGCTCGTTCAACGCGCTGGAGAGGAAACGCTACCTGACGCTGGCCATAGCGGACTGCGAGCAGCTTATGCTGGACATGCAGTGCCTCATGGATATCGGCCTGCCCGTGAACGCCAACCGCTTCGAGGAGCTGGCGGCCATGGTCGAGGAGGAGATCAAGCTGCTAAAGGGCGCGCGCAAGAACGTGCGCGTCACCGGCAAGAAGTCCACCGAGGAGCGCATAGCCGAGGCCGAGGCCGAGCTAGAGCGCCTGCGTTCGCTATAATGGACGGCGGTCGCGCCTTGTTTATCGGTACAATTGGTGGCTGCGTTCCGTTGCGTCGGGCTCCGCGTCCAACGTGTGCTATGTCAACAACAACGGCAATGCCAACTACAACTCGGCGACGAACGTCTGGGTTCGCCCCCGCCCCGGATTCCCTTATTGCCAGACCGAGTAGGCTCCAGAGCCGAAAGCAGAGCGCGAAGAGGAAGGAAGGCGCGACCGTCGGGCATGCGCCCGTAAATACGCACCCCGCGAGGGTGGCCGGACGCTGCTTGCATGGCGCGGCGCTCCGTGGCTTCGCCGCGTTTCATGGCCATACCTCAAGCGGCTGCCAGAGCCACATTGCAAGCCGCGCGGGGTGCCTCCTGTGAACTCCGAGCAAAGGCGGGCGGCGCGCCGTAAGCGCCGCGAGGAGAAGCGCGCGCAGGCCAAGGCCGATCGTGTCAAGGCGTGCACGCTTGATACCGTGGCCGACCTCAACAGCCTGTGCAAGGCATCGAAGCAGGCCGCGCGCGGCGTGATGTGGAAGGCATCCACGCAGCGATACATGAAGGACTACCTGCGCAACGCCGTCCTGTCCCGCCGCGACCTTTTGGAGGGCCGCGACATATGCCGGGGCTTCATCCGCTTCGACCTATGGGAGCGCGGCAAGCTGCGCCACATCAGCGCCGTGCACTTTCCCGAGCGCGTGGTGCAGAAGTCGCTGTCGCAGAACGCGCTCGTGCCCGCGATCGTGCCCACCCTCATAGCCGCGAACTCCGCGAACATAAAGGGGCGCGGCACCGACTACGCCCTGAAGCTGCTCAAGCGCCACCTGGCCGACCACTGGAGGCGGCACGGCCGCGAGGGCTACATACTGCTCGGCGACTTCTCCGACTACTTCGCGCGCATAGCGCACCAACCCGTCAAAGACCAGGTGGCCTCCGCGTTGCTAGATCCGCGCGTGGTCGCCTTGGAGCACCGCCTGATAGACGCGCAGGGCGATGTGGGCCTGGGGCTGGGCAGCGAGCCGAACCAGATATGCGCCGTCGCGCACCCCAACCGCATTGACCACTACGCAATCGAGATGCTGCGCCCCGAGGCCTACGGTCGATATATGGACGACTTCTACCTGATACACGAGTCCAAGGACTACTTGCAGGTGTGCCTGCTGCTCATAGAGCGCAAATGCGCCGAGCTGGGCATCGAACTGAACCCGCGCAAGACCCGCGTGGTGAAGCTCACGCGCGGGTTCACGTGGCTGAAGAAGCGCATCTTCTACACGGACACGGGCCGCATAGTCGTGAAGCCGTGCCGAGACTCCATAACGCGGAAGCGCCGCAAGCTCAAGAAGATGGCCCGCATGGTCGCCGATGGCATCATGACCCCTGAGCAGGTGGAGCAGAGCTACCAGAGCTGGCGCGGAGGCATGAAGCGGCTGGACGCGCACCGCAGCGTGCGGGCCATGGACGCGCTGTACCGAAGCCTGTTCGGAAATCTCGCGCAGGGGGGGGGTGCTCAATGCAGGCCAACCAGAGGGACGATTCAAGCGGAAGCAAGCCCTCGCAATAGCGGAGAACCGGCAACTCAAAGCAGCGGCCTAAGCGAAGCGGCTGCGAAATAACAGAGACATCGAAGGCGTGCTGCGGCGCGCCTTCTTCCTTTGCGCCCATCAAAGCGGCTCGGCAATCTCACGGCGCTAATACGATAGCGGCACATTCCCCGACAAGAGAGGAGTCCGCATGGACACTGAGGAAGACACGCCGCGCCCCAACGATCTTCAAGATGGCACCATGGCCGAGGTCAACGCCCTGCGCGATCTGCTGTCGCAGATCGGCGACCCCGACGCGGCGCACGACGCGGGCGTTATCGACGATGACGAGTACGCTGAGCGGAAGGCGCGAAAGCTCGCCTACACCGCGACGCTCGCCGCCTATGACAGTGGCGAGACGCTCGACGTGTCGGCGCTGATCGACCAGATGCGCGAGCGGGCGTCGCAGCCGACGCAGACCGAGCAGAACACGGCAAACATCGACTACCTGCTCATGACGGTCGGAGGTGACCAGTAATGCCGACGAAGAAGACCGACGAGCACTCCAAGCACTTCGCGCTCGTCAAGAAGTACTACGACCGACCTCTTTGGAGCAAGGCGCGAGTGCATAAGGCAGTCGAGTGCAAGTGGATCACCGACGACGAGTACAAGGAGATCACCGGCGAGGAGTACACGGCCGAATAGGCGGAAGGAGGGCGCTCAGGATGGAAGTGCTCAAGCTCTTTGCGCCATATGGGCCGGGATGGCTCGGTGGCGTCCTTCTCGGCCTCATAGCGTTCTACTTCGGCCGCCAGTTTTTGGATGAATACAAAAGGCAGAACGAACGCAAGTCCGGCATCGACCTGAAGCGCGAGGAGCGCAATCAGGCGGAAGTCGACGAGCGCGCGCAGCGGGACCGCGAGCGCTCGCAGATGGAGGGCCGCATCGCCGCGCAGATGGAGCGCAGCAACAGCCTCATGGAGGCGATGAAGACGCTCATGGAGTCCGTCGTGGCGTCCAACGAGGTCTTGCACGCGGACTTGGCGCACAGCCAGGCGAGGAGCCAGGGGATGGCCGAGAAGGTCGACCACATCTGCGACCGCGTCGACCTTATCTACAGCAAGGAATCCGACAGATAGGAGCAATCGAATGAATGAGATCCAGGCGGGCCTCACGGTGTGCACGGTCCTGGTCGTGCCGTACATCGTGCAGGCCATCAAGACGAAGGCGATGACGGGCAACGTCGCCCGCTGGACGGCCATCGCCGTCTCGGCGGGATGCGGCGCCCTCACGGCCATGTCGGGCGGCGTCCCGACCGAACCCTCGGCGTGGGTCACGTCCATCTTCGCCGCTGTCGGCGGCGTGCAGGTGGCCTACGCGGCCTTCAAATCGGTCGGCATCACGGACAAATGGCTGGACGCCCTGCTGGCGCTCGGCGACATCAAGGAGGACTAACATGGCAGACTTCGCGAACGTCCAGCCGGACGAGTACAAGCTTCTGGGGCGCAACTTCTCCGCAGGCCGCCCGTTCGGCATCAAGGGCGTGACCATCCACCACATGGCCGGCGACCTCAACGCCGGCCAGTGCAACGGCATCTGGGGTGCCAACGGCTGCTCGGCGCACTACTCGGTCGACCGCAACGGCCACATCGTGCAGCACGTCAACGACACCGACCGCGCCTACGCCTGCGGCGACGGAATCGGCACCGGACGCGGCAACGACACGACCATCTCGATTGAGCACGCCAACAGCGGCAGCAACCCGTGGACCGTCCACGAGAAGGCAATCGAGAGCGGCGCTCACCTTGTCGCGGCCCTGTGCCTGTACTACGGCCTCGGTCGCCCCGAGTGGTGCAAGAACGTGTTCCCGCACCGCTACTGGAGCGCCACGGCCTGCCCCGGCGAGCTTGCGGGCTCCCAGCGCGACCATTACATGCAGCGCGCCCAGACGTGGTACGACGCGATGAAGGGCGGCAAGGCACCCGCCCCCTCCACCGCCGCTAAGCCTGCCGCGGCAAAGCCCTCTCAGGCGGCATCCGGCGGCTTCACGAAGGCATCTGGCAAGCGCATCCCCGTCCACTACTCCCTCCACCTCAAGGGCGGCGGCTGGCTGGACGAGGTGACCGACTTCGGCGCCGGGGACAACGGCTTCGCGGGCTACCCGTGCCGACAGCACGACCTCCTTTGCGCCCGAGTCGATCGCGGCACGCTCAAGTATCAGGTCCACACCATCGAGGACGGCTGGCTTGACTATGTTTCCAAGGGCGACCGCAACGATACCGTGAACGGTTGCGCCGGCATCGCCGGCCACACCATCGACGGCGTGCGCATGTACTACGTGACCCCGGGCGGCGAGGAGTACAAGCAGGCGTGGTATCGCTCGCAGACCACCGCACGCGCCGGATGGCTCGACACCGTGTGCGACGACGGCTCCACCTACGGCGGCGACGACTACGCCGGTTTCTACGGCGAGCCGCTCGACCGACTCCAGGTCTGCGTCACCGACGGCAACCCGTACTAGCATGATCGCGCTGGCCTTCGTCCTCGGCGCTCTCTTCGGGGGCACCGTGGCGACAATCGGCCTGTGCCTCGTGAGCATCAACGGGCGCTAGCCGCGGCCCGCTCGGGTTATCCCGGGCGGGTTTTTTCTCGAGAAAAGGTGTTGCTACGCCGCCCGTGGTATCCTGAGCAGCACGACGGTCCCAACGGCGCAGATCTCGGTTCTAGAATCTATGCAGACGGGGCACCATCGAACGTAAGACCGTCCGAACCTCGCATGGTCCGGGCGGTTTTTCTTATACCGACGCGACGTGATGGGACGTGGTATGGCAGCAACGGATATCGAGCGCGGACTCTCAACCGCCGAGGTCGAGGAGCGCATCGCCGCCGGTAAGATCAACCGCAACATGGAGCTCAAGACCAAGTCGGTCAAAGAGCTCATCATCGAGAACCTCTGCACGCTGTTCAATTTGATCAACGTGATCTTGGCGTTCCTGGTCATTTTGACCGGTTCGTTTAAGAATCTGACGTTCCTGTTCGTGGTGTTCCTCAATACCGCTATCGGCGTCATCCAGTCCATGCGTTCCAAGAAGATGGTCGATAAGCTCACGCTGCTGACCTCCAAGAAGGCCGTCGCGGTGCGCGACGGCGCCGAGGTGGAGCTCGACCTGGACCAGATCGTGCTCGACGACATCATCCGCCTGGGGCGCGGCGACCAGATTCCCGCCGACGCCGTGGTGGTTTCGGGCGAGGCGCTCGTGAACGAGAGTCTGCTGACGGGCGAGAGCGACCTTATTAAGAAACAGCCCGGTTCCGAGCTCATGAGCGGCAGCTTTATCGACTCGGGCCTGCTGCGCGCCCGCGTGATTCATGTCGGCGCCGACAACTACGTGGCCAAAATTAATAACGAGGCCAAGTACGTCAAAAAGGTCAATTCCGAGATCATGAACGCGCTTAATGCCATCGTGCGCTTTGCGAGCATCATCATGATCCCGCTCGGTTTAGCGTTGTTTGCCTCGAGCGTGAGCGAGCTGTGGGATGCC
The DNA here is from genome assembly GCA_902488525.1 of uncultured Collinsella sp. Classification (GTDB taxonomy): domain Bacteria; phylum Actinomycetota; class Coriobacteriia; order Coriobacteriales; family Coriobacteriaceae; genus Collinsella. Next base: position 63,104 of record CABTWP010000001.1, on the reverse strand, counting down.
GCGGGAACCCCGGGCGATAGTGCGCTTTCGTGGTGCTTCTCCGAGCTGTTGGCTGGTCATGTGCCTTCGTCGGCGCTGCTGTCCACGGTGGGCGCCCTGCTGGGCATGATCCCGCAAGGCCTGGTGCTGCTGACCTCGTCGGTGCTCGCCATCGCCACGGTGCGCCTGGCTCGCCGCAAGGTGCTGGCGCAGCAGCTATACTGCATCGAGACGCTCGCTCGCGTCGACGTGCTGTGCCTGGACAAGACGGGCACCATCACGTCGGGCCGCATGGAGGTCGAGGGCACGTATCCGCTGCCGGTTGAGGGCGTGAGCCTAGGCGCCGGCTCGGACGAGGCGGTCGTTCCCGTCGATACCACGGTGCTCGATTTTGCGCTGGCTAACGTGGCACGTGCGACTTCGGCCGATGCCAACGAGACCTGCCAGGCGCTGCTCAACTATTACGCCGATCGCCCGGTCGAGGTGTCTGAGCCGCTGTCGGTCATTCCGTTCTCGTCCTCCAAAAAATGGAGCGGCGCGTCGTTTTCGCAGGGCTCCTATGTGATGGGTGCGGCGCAGTTTGTGCTCTCCGATCGTGTGTTTGCCCAGGTCGAGAACCGTGTCGCCGAGCTTGCCGATACCTGCCGCGTGCTCGTGGTGGCGCGCGTGGACGGCTTTACGCCCGATGGCGATATGGTGGGCGAGGCCGAGCCCGTGGGCTTTGTGACCATCCGCGACGAGATTCGTACCTCGGCGGCCGAGACCATCGGCTACTTTAACGAGCAGGGCGTGACCCTCAACGTGATCAGTGGCGACGACCCGCGTACGGTGTCGTCGATCGCGCGCGTGGTGGGCGTGCCGGGGGCGGACGCTTATGTGGACGCCACGACGCTCGATACGCCGGCCAAGCTCGATGCCGCAGTAGACCGCTACCATGTCTTTGGTCGTGTGACCCCGCAGCAGAAGCGCGAGCTCGTGCAGGCGCTCAAACGCCGCGAGCACACCGTGGCCATGACGGGCGACGGCGTCAACGACGTGCTGGCGCTCAAGGAAGCCGACTGCTCCGTCGCCATGGCGGCCGGCTCCGATGCCGCGCGCAACGTGGCCGAGATCGTACTCGTCGACAACGACTTTGCCTCGATGCCCGCCGTGGTGGCCGAGGGCCGTCGCTCCATCAACAACCTGCAGCGTTCGGCCTCGCTGTTCCTGACCAAGACGCTGTTCTCGATGGGCCTGGCGGCGCTGTGCATCGCGCTGCCGCCGTACCCCTTCGAGCCCATCCAGATGACGCTCATTAACTTCTTCTGCATCGGCGCGCCGGGCTTTGTGTTGGGCCTGGAGCCCAACAACGCCCGCGTGAAGGGGTCGTTCTTGACCAACGTACTCAAGCGTGCACTGCCGGCGTCGATTGCGGTCATTTTGGCTGCGGCGCTCGATATCTTTGTGGCGCGCGTGTTTGGCTTTAGCCAGCTCACGCTGTCTACGATGTGCTTGCTTACGTCGTGCGCGGCGAGCGTCAGCCTGATCTGGCGCATCTCGCAGCCTCTCACGCCCTTACGAGTGGTGCTCTTTGTGTTTGTAGTCGCCGGCATCCTAGTGGGCGTTATCGGATTCCCGGAGCTGCTGTCTATTGCCAACCTGTCGATGGGCCAGATGGTTATCTTGGCTGTCATCGTGGTCTTTACCTGCTCGGTGTTCTTTAAGCTCGCCACGATGATGGATTCGCTCAAGCCGCGTCGTCGTCATGCCGCAACTGGTTTTGGCCGCGGTGTGCGCGTCCGCCTGGGTCGCGGTGGCGGCAAGGTGAGCTCGACGGGTTCGACGGCCGAGCGTTTTGCCAAGCGCTTCGCCGCCGACATGGCGCAGCGCCGCGAAGATCGCACCGTTCGCGAGGCCGAGGCCCGCGCACTCGAGGGCGTGGCCCAGCTCAAGAAAAAGAAGGGTACCGGAGCCAAGCGCTCTCGCGTGACTAAGTCCGCCCAAGGCATCAAAGTCTCGATGCCAAGCAAAAAGAAGAAGTAACTACGCGCTCTGCCGATGTTGAATTGGTGCCTTGCTCCTGTGGGGCCGTGGCGATGTTATGCTCTAACCTCGATTGTTTGAATTGCTTCGAAAAGAGGATGCCGTGATCTGCCCGCACTGCCTTAAGACTATCGAGGACGGCGCCTCGTTTTGCCCCTACTGCAACGCCTATGTGGGTCCGGGCGATGGTCCCGAGCACACCGAGTTCGTGTTCTGTGAGGGCTGCGGTGCCCGTCTTTCTCCGCATGATCGTACGTGCCCCAAATGCGGACGCCCCGCTCCGGGTATCCTCTCCGAGGACGCGGCCGCATCCGACCTGGCAGCGGGCCGCACGGCGGGCTTTCCGCGCCTAACGCAAGAGCAGATCGATACCGAGGTGCCTCATGCGCCGGCCTCTGCCGCTGCGGTGCTTTCGGACGCCGCCGACCCCAATGAGACCTGCGTGCTGCCTGCTTTCGATAAGGATTTCGGTATCCCCAAGGTCGATATTCCCACGCCCGTTTCCCTGCATGACGATGCTCAAAAACCCAAGCGCAAGGTGCATCCCGACGAGGACGCCTATCACAAGCACAAGCGTCATATCCCCAAGCCGCTCATCGTCATCGCGGTCCTTGCCGTCGTTTGCGGCGGTGCCTATTGGTTCGTGACGGTCGATCCCATGGGTGTCATGCCTGGCTTCTATGACCAGTTTGGCCAGGCCGCGCAGACGACCTTCCCCACGCGCCAAAAGGGCGAGGCGACTGAGGACGATACCAAGCAAGACGATTCTGCCGAGGTGGTCCAGGAAGAAACCGTGCTCACCGATGATCAGCTCTATACCAGGCTCGACGGTCTGTATCAGACCATTGTGTCCTACGGTGATGAGGACCAGATCGGCGAGGTCATCGATTCTTTTAACAATGGTTATCTTCGAACGCCACTGTCCACCCGTCAGGAGCTGTCGCAGAGTGCCTACGCCCTGCGCGACCAGATCAAAAAGACGCAAGATGAGCTCAACAACCTTAAGTATCAGGACGATACGGTCTATGCGGACGACATCGCCCACTTAAAGCAGCTTGCCGAGTGGATGTATGAGCGCGTCGACGTGATCTGCCAGAGCTGGGATATCTCGCTGGCCATTCCCGATGGCGAGTCGATGAGTTCCCACCAAAGCGAGATCCTGGCGCCCATCGCACAGGGCGGCAACAGCGCGCTTAATCAGTACGACGCCAACGTGGGCTCCTGGAAGCCGCAGCAGCGTTCCTAAAATTAGTTCGCCATAGTCGGCATAACCTACGTGCGCAATTGATGTAAGCCCATGCTTATTGCTACAATTCGTACAAATATGCTTTAAACGCACGAGGAAGGAACCACATGTTTGGGTTTAAGAAAGAGCTCTACACGCCCGAGTATCAGCTTGCCGGCGACGAGTGCGCCGTTATCGAGACGTCGAAGGGTACTATCAAGGTCAAGTTTGACGGCGAGGGCGCTCCCATTCATGTCGCGAACTTCTGCGAGCTTTCTACGATGGGTTTCTATGATGGCCTTAAGTTCCATCGCTATGTGCCCGGCTTTGTCATTCAGGGCGGCGACCCCAATACCCGCGATATGTCCGGCGCCGACGTCGCTGCCGGTCTTGAGGGCCCCGACGGCATGCCCGGTACCGGTGGCCCCGGCTACTGCATCAAGGGCGAGTTTGCCACCAATCCGCGCAACAGCCATGTCGATGGTGCCCTTGCCATGGCACGCTCCATGGACCCCGATTCCGCGGGTTCGCAGTTCTACTTCTGCCTGGGTGCCCAGCATAACCTCGATTCCGGTTACACCGTCTTTGGTACCACGGTCGAGGGTCTCGATGTGATTTCGCAGCTGCGTGCCGGCGACGAGATCGTCCATGTCGAGATCGTTCACGAGTAAAGGGGACTTCCTTGAATAGCCAGCTGATCCAACAGGGCCGCGCCGCTTACCGCGCGGGTGATTTTTCCGCTGCAGCCCAGATGCTTGGGGCGGCAAAAACTCCCGATGAGATTATGGGCGAGGCCGATCACCTTCGTGGCAACGCCTTGATGCACCTGGGCATGTATGCCGAGGCCGCCGAGGCCTATGCCGCCGCCCTCAACGACGGCACCTATGGCAAGCGCGGCGCGCTGCTCACCAACCGCGGCAAGGCACTCGCCGCCGTGGGCGACTACACAACGGCCGCTCAGGCGTTCTCTGCTGCTACGCAGGATGCTTCTTATGCCACGCCGTTCAAGGCCTATCTGGGCCTGGGTAACGCGCTGTTCCAGTCGGGCGACTATGCCAACGCAGGTACTGCCTTCCGTCAGGCCGCCATCGACGGCGCCAATCCGGCTCCTGCCGCCGCACTCGGCGAGCTTGGCCGTTGCTTCATTAAGCTCGGCCGTCCGGCGGATGCCGTGGAGACCTACCGCACGGCTATCGACTTTGCCGGCCCCCGCGACGATACGCGTGCGCTCAACGCCGGCATGGGTCAGGCACTTTCTGCCGCCGGCCGTCCCTCCGACGCACTCGACGCCTTTAACGCCGCTACTGCTGATGGCATCTACCAGCTCACCTCCGAGCAGGCCGATGAGCTTGCCCGCGTGCACGATTCGCTTGCCGCGCTGTCTGCCCAGACGGCTATGGCCACGGCTCCGGCGCCCGCGATGGACGCTCCCGCCGTCGATCCGCTCGATCCTACGGGCGCGACCGGTCAGTTTATGCCCGATCCCTCGGACACCGGTTTCTTTACGCTGTCCGAGTCCGAGATGGTCCAGCAGGACCGTCAGGATCGTAAGCAGGCCAAGGTCCGTCGTCGCCATCGCCACACGGGTCTCAAAGTCTTCATTGTGCTGCTTCTGCTCATTTTGATTGCCGCGGGCGGTCTGGGCTTTGCCTACACGCGCGGCTTTGGCTTCCCGTCTCAGGAGTCCGTCGTTACCGATCTGTTCCAGGCTGCCGGCGACGGTGACACCGCAAAGGCCGAGTCTTGCCTGGCCTCGAGTCTGTCCGAGGATGCTAAGTCGATGATCGTCTCCTCGATTCCGCAGGGTGCCACCGTGTCCGTCGAGGGCATGGATCAGTCCATGACCGAGACGACCGCTAAGGTGAAGGCATCGCTGTCCAAGGGTGGCGAGCAGGAGTACACCGTCAAATTCGTGCGCTCCGATAACCATATCGGCTGGGCCGTTTCCTCGCTCGATATGGATTTCTCGGCTGCTGACAACCAGTAGTGACCTTATGGGATTTAGCTTTGCCCGGCGCTTCACCGCAAGTGAGGTGCCGGGCTTGCGCTAGTATGATGAGCTAGTAGTTTTCCAGCAATCATCCAACACATCAGGAGTTGCGTTGTTTTCTTTGATGGATATGTTCTTCGGTAGCTATGCGGGCGATCTTGCCATCGACCTCGGCACCGCCAATACGCTTGTCTCCGTGCGCGGCAAGGGCATCGTCATTCGCGAGCCCTCTGTCGTCGCCATCGACAAGAACGACGAGCGCATCCTGGCGGTCGGTATCGAGGCAAAGCGCATGCTCGGCCGTACGCCCGGCAACATCGTGGCCGTTCGTCCCCTGAAGGACGGCGTCATCGCCGACTTCGATGTTACCGAAGCCATGCTTCGCTACTTTATCGACAAGGCTTCCGAGAAGCGCTATCCGTGGACCCCGCGTCCGCGCGTTGTCGTCTGCGTTCCCTCCGGTGTCACGTCGGTCGAGAAGCGTGCTGTCTTTGAGGCCACGATCCAGGCCGGTGCTCGCCAGGCCTACCTGATCGAGGAGCCCATGGCTGCCGCTATCGGCGCCGACCTGCCCGTCGAGGAGCCCACCGGCTCCATGGTCATCGACATCGGTGGCGGTACTACCGAGGTCGCCGTTATCGCTATGGGCGGCATCGTCGTCTCGCAGTCCATCCGTATTGCCGGCGACGAGTTCGATCAGGCCATCCTCACGCACGTTCGCGATGCCTACAACCTGGCCATCGGCGAGCGTACGGCAGAGGACATCAAGATCAAGGTCGGTTCCGCCGTGCCGCTCAAGGACGAGCTCGACGTCGAGGTCAACGGCCGCGACGTGATCACCGGTCTGCCCAAGACCGTGCGCATCGAGAGCGAGGAGATTCGTCGCGCGCTCAACAAGCCGCTCGACGAGATGGCCAAGGCCGTCAAGGACGCACTCGACGCTACGCCTCCCGATCTTGCCTCGGACCTTATGTACTACGGCATTTTGCTGACTGGTGGCGGCGCGCTGCTGCGCGGTCTCGACGTGCGCCTGCGCGATGAGACCGGTGTTTCGGTCAACGTCAGCCCCACGGCGCTCGATAACGTCGTTAACGGCTGTGCCCGCGTGCTCGAGGCCAATGCGTTTGATGGCGGCTTCGTCCAGACCAATGCTTAATTTCCAAAAGGTGGATTCCATTTGGCACGATCTTCGGGTTTCTCCACAAATCTGAATACCAAGCGACAATCAACGGGTATGCGCCCGTTGATTGTTTTCAGCCTGATTTCGGTGTTGCTGCTCACGTTTTACATCCGCGAGGGCGAGGCAGGACCGATTCATGCCGTGCGTTCGGGCGTGACGACGATTACCTCGCCGGTGCGCTTTGTGGGCTCGGCTGTGGCGGCCCCCTTCAATGCGATCGGCAACGTGTTCTCTAACCTTACGGCGTCGCAGGACACGCTTGACGAGCTTAAGAAGCAAAACGAGGAGCTGACCTCTAAGGTTGCTGAGCTCTCCGAGGCTCAAAAGACCGCCGAGCGTCTGGAGGGGCTGGTCGGCCTGCAGTCGACCTACAACCTCAAATCGACCGCTGCTCGTATCGTTGGTGCCTCGGGCGATGCCTGGACCTCGACCGTAACCATCGACAAGGGCTCTGCCGACGGCCTTACCATCAACATGCCCGTGACGAGTTCTGCCGGTGTTATCGGTCAGATTATCGAGGTATCGGCCAAGACCTCTACCGTGCGCCTTATTGGCGACGAGAACTCGGGTGTGTCCGCCATGGTACAGGACACGCGCGCCCAGGGCATGCTGCAGGGTCAGGCTGACGGCACGCTGCGTCTTGAGTACGTGAGCGTCGACTCCGATGTTAAGGTTGGCGACATCATCGTGACCTCGGGCATTGGCGGTGTATTCCCCAAGGGTCTACCGCTCGGCACCGTCTCGTCGGTTGAGAAGTCGGCAAACGACGTGTACTACACCATTGTGGTGCGCGCCCAGACCACGGCCGAGAACAACGAGGAAGTGCTGGTCATCACCTCGCTGACCGACGAACAGTCGGCCTCGGATGAGGACGTGAGCACGGCCAACAGCACGCCGCAGGGAACGTCGCGCGATGCTGCGACCAAGACGAAGGACGAGAGCTCGGATGACAGTTCCGACACGTCCGAGACGACCGATTCCGGCTCGAGCGAATAGGGGGCATGTCCATGGATCTACACGAGCAGGGGATGAGCTCCCGCACGTTTGTAATCGCCGCCATCGTGTGCGTGCTGCTGCAGGCAGGCCTGGCACCGCAGATCTCCATTGCGGGCGGTCGCGTCAACTTCATGATTATCCTGGTGTGCCTAAGCGTGTTCTCGGGCGACCCGACCCGTGCCGTCGTGTGCGGTTTTTGCAGCGGCTTGTTCTATGACCTGTCCGCTGCCGTGCCGGTGGGCGTTATGTCGCTCCTGCTGACCGTGGGTTCTTTTGCTCTGGTGCACAGCGCCGTCGGTCAGACGGGCGGTACCCCGAGTGCGCGCGGCGTCACTGTGGGCGCCTTTGCGCTCGTCATTAATGTGATTTACAGCATCATCTTGCTGTTTATGGGTTTGGAGACGAGCTTTGTCGTGGCGATCTTCGGCCATGCGCTGCCGTCCTCGATCCTGACGGGTCTGGTTGCCATTCCGTTTTTGATGTCCGGCGTCGTGCCGCAGTCCGGCTATGGATTCTCCGCACGTGGCGGACGCCAGACGGGTATGCGCTTTAAGCCCAAGACCCGCAAGCTCAAATAGGGGAGGCCCGTAGATGTCTTCCCAGTTGACGGTTATTATCGCCGGTATCGTGCTGGTTGTGGCCATCGTGGTCGCGCTGGTCATCATGCGTCGCGGCGATTCCCGTTTTACCTACGATACGCAGCATGGAACGACCCCGCGCGCCACCGAGGGCGAGGGCAATACCGCGGCGACCGCCTTTAAGGGCCGTTTTTCCATCCTCACCACGGGTGTGGGCGCGATGTTTGCGGCGCTTGCCGTCAAGCTGTGGGGCATGCAGATGGTCTCGTCGGACTATTACGAGAAGCAGGCTAATAGCAATCAGACTCGCACCGTTACCACTCCCGCTGTACGCGGCCGCATCCTCGACCGCAATGGCGTGGCGCTTGTCCAGAACCGTCCCTCACTTGCTGTCGTGGCCTACCGCGACCTTGCCGAGGATGAGGTTCTGGTTCGCCATCTTGCCAACGTGCTTGGAATGCCTTACGTGGCGGTCCTTCGCAATATTCAGGACAATACAGAAGGCGCTCAGAGCCTGCATACCATCGCGACGGACGTCCGTCGCTCCACGGTTGCCTATATCAAGGAACACGCCGGCGAGTTCCCGGGCGTCAAGATTGCCGAGCGTACCGAGCGCCAGTATCCATATGGCGAGACGGCATGCCATATCTTGGGCTATACCGGCACCATTACCTCCGAGCAGCTCGAGGCCCAGAATAAGAAAACCTCTGGCGATGATGATGCTTCTGCTGGCAAGATTGCGTACCAGTCGGGCGATATCGTGGGCCAGGCGGGCGTTGAGAGCTACTACGAAAACCTGCTGCAGGGTATTCGTGGCGAGCAGACCGTCAAGGTCGATGCCTCGGGCAATGTGACCGGTCAGGCCGGTGCCGTGCCTGCGAAGGCCGGCTCCGACATTAAGCTCACGCTCGACCTTAAGATCCAGCAGGCCTGCGAGACGGCGCTGGCGAGCGCTATCGAGCTTGCCAAGACCACTGGCTACAGCAATGCCGGCAACGGCGCTGTGGTGTGTCTCGATCCCAACAATGGCGAGATCCTGGGCATGGCGAGCCAGCCCAAGTTCGATCCGTCCGTCTTTATCGGCGGCGTCTCAAATGACGTGTGGACCGAGCTCAATGATGACAAGGGTTCGCACCCGCTGCTCAACCGCGCCATTAGCGGACAGTACATGTCGGCTTCGACCATCAAGCCGCTCTCGGCACTGGCCGGTCTTGAGTTTGGAACCTACACGTCGGGGCAGACGACCAACTGCACGGGCTATTGGACGGGTCTGGGCAAGTCGTGGGGCAAGTACTGCTGGCTGCATTCCGGCCACGGCACCATGACGCTGCAGTCGGGTATCGCCAACTCGTGCGACCCCGTCTTCTACGACATGGGCAAGGCGTTCTTTTATGACGAGAAACATTCCGAGGGCCTGCAGGAGGTCTTTCGTCGCTGGGGCCTAGGCAAGACATGCGGTATCGATCTGCCGAGTGAGGGCGCGGGTCGTATTCCCGATGCCGAGTGGAAAGAGTCGTACTTTACCGACGCCTCTGCCGAGGACCGCAAGTGGAATGCCGGCGATATGACTAACATTGCTATCGGCCAGGGCGACATCCTGGTGACGCCCCTGCAGATGGCGTGCGCCTATATGGGTCTTGCCAACGGCGGCAAACAGTACGTGCCTCACGTGTTTTTGTCCGCCGTGTCGCGCGATGGCGACGGCGATGCCTATAAGTACAACGGCAAGGGCAAGAAGAAGCGTCTGGAGGCCAAGATCAACAGCGATTTGGATTTGGCTCTAGTTCGCAATGGCATGCACGACGTGATTTACACGGCATCGACGTCACTGGCGGCGCACTTTGGCACCCTGACGCCGCAGGTATACGGCAAGTCGGGCACGGGCGAGAAAAGTGGCGAGGACGAATACGCGTGGTTCTGCGCCTATGCACCGGCTGATGATCCCAAGTATGTCATCGCTACTGTTCTGGAGCAGGGCGGCGGCGGCTCAGATACCGCGATGCATGTCGTGCGCGACGTGCTCGGCGTGATTTATGACGAGCCCGATACCTCTTCGGCCTCGGGCGATTCCTCGGTTCGATAGGAGGTTGCGATGGATTTTTCTCCGGCGGATCTGTTCCGTTCAACCAAGACCGGCTCTCGCAGCAGCCTGGACCGCGTCAACAAGCAACTTTCGGCCTCGCGCGGCACGTTTCGCCAAAAGGTGCATATCGGTGTGCTCGTGGCTACTGTGGCGCTCGTCGCCTACGGTGCCATCATCATCTGGTCGGCTTCGCAGTTTAAGGCCGATGCCTCGTTCTCACGCCATCTGCTGGGAATTGGCATCGGAGCGGTGCTGGCGGTGCTGGTCTGGCGTACCGATCTGCGCGGTATTTCCAATTTCTCGACGGCGTTGCTCGCCATCGACCTGATCGTGATCCTCTCGCCCAAGATTCCGGGTCTGTCCTATACGGGCGGTCTGGGCATGACGGGCTGGATCAAGATTCCCGGTATCGGCTTGACATTCCAGCCGGTTGAGCTTGCCAAGCTCATCACCATCTTCTTTATTGCTACGCTTGGATCGCAGTATAACGGCCGCATCGATACCGTTCGCGACTACGTCAAGCTCTGCGGCATGCTGTCCATTCCGTTTTTGGCCGTCGTCGCCATGGGCGACCTGGGCTCGGGCCTGGTCGTGCTGGTTTCGGGCGCCATCGTCATTTGTATGAGCGGTGCACGCCGCGAATGGGTGCTGTCGACCCTGGCCCTGCTCGTGGGCCTGGTGGCCCTCGTCCTGGCGCTTGATTCGGTCTTTGATTCGTTGCTCGGCCACGATGTGCTCATCAAGCAGTATCAGATGAACCGTCTGACGGTCTTTATCGACCCCGATAATGCCGATTCGGACGATGCCTACAACCTGCAGCAGTCGCTTATCGCCGTTGGCTCGGGCGGCTTCTTTGGTAAGGGCCTGGGGCATGCGACGCAGTCGGCCGGCGGCTTTCTGCCTGAGTTCCACACCGACTTCGTCTTCGCCTTCCTGTCCGAGACCTTTGGCTTTTGCGGTTCCTTTTTGCTCCTGTGCCTCTACGTGCTGCTGATCTTTTCGACGATTCGCGTCGCCTTTAAGTGCGAGTCGCTGTTTTTGCGTCTTTCGTGTGTGGGCATCGTCGGCATGTGGGCGTTCCAGACCTTCGAAAACATCGGCATGTGCATCGGCATGATGCCGATTACCGGTATTCCGCTACCGTTTATTAGCTTTGGTTCGTCTTCGATGATGATTCAGCTGCTGACGGTGGGTATCGTACAATCCATATGGCGGCATCGTTCGGGCGCCGCGTAACCGCTGGAGGGGTTTGCTATGAAAATTCCCGTAGATAAGCTGACCCGCGCTTTTAAGATGGGCGCGTCCGTTAAGAAGGATTCCGATACGCCGGTGCGCGTCTCGGTCTATCTGGATTCGTCCGCCTCGCGCTTTCTTGCCGAGACGGTGCGTGACGCCTTTGTGCCGCAGACGACCTCGGGTATTGTGCGCGTCGAGCGTCTGGGGGAGGAGCGAATTGCTCCAAAGACCGATACCGATGTGGTGCTGGTGCTCTCGTGTGGTTCCGACCGCTTGGAGAGTGCCGTGCAGGAGCTCGTGATCGCCGGCGCGCCCGTGTGCGTGCTTGCCGAGTCTGCTGTGGAGGTGCCGTTTATCGAGGAGTCCACGCCCATGCTCGGCGTGGTAGCGGCAACCGATAAGACGTATCTGCTCGAGACGCTTGCCCGCTGGATTCTCGATCGCACCGACAAGGAAACGGCTTTTGCGGCGAACTTTGCCTTCATGCGCATCGCGGCGGCCAATCGTATCATCACCTCGTGCGCGCTCACCAATATGGCGACCGGTGCGCTGGTGTTTTTGCCGGGCGCCGATTATCCCGTTATGGCGCTGGCGCAGGTGGGCATGCTCTTTGAGCTCGCTGCCGTCTTTGGACGCGGTATTAAGCCCGAGCGCGGCTACGAGGTCGCGGGCGTGCTTGCCGGCGGTCTTGTGATCCGCGCGGTCACCCGCGCGCTCGTCAAGCAGACGCCGCATATTGGGTTTGCCGTCAAGGCGCTCACTGCTGCCGCGGGCACCTATGGCATGGGCCGTGCGCTCGTTTCGCTCTACGAGCGCGATGTCGACTACAGCCTTGCCAACGAGGTGGTCACTGCCACGTTCTCCCGCGTTCGCGATCTGGTGACCACGGTCGCGGGCGCTACCCGTCCTATGGCGTCCTATCAGGACGCATCAGATCTCGCTGCTTAGGGGTTTTCCGTTGCGCGTTGCATACCAAGATTGTTTTCATTTAATTGAGCCGTTGCTCGCCAAGGTCGAGAAGCCGAGCCGCTATATCGATCACGAGTGGGGCACGCTTTCCAAGGCCGATGCCGACTACCGTTGCTGCCTGATCTACCCGGATGTGTACGAGGTCGGTCTGCCCAACCAGGGTATCGCCATCCTCTACAACATCCTTAACCAGGCCGAGGGCATCTCCTGCGAGCGCGGCTATGTGCCGTGGCCCGATATGGGTGACGCCATGCGCGAGGCGGGCATTCCGCTGCTCTCGCTCGAGGGTGCAGCGCCGGTCGCTTCGTTCGATATCGTCGGCCTGCATGTGCCGCACGAGATGGCGGTGACGAACTTCCTCGAGGCACTCGACCTCGCTGGCATTCCGCTGTTAGCGGCCGACCGCACCGAGGACGACCCCATTATCATCGCCGGCGGCCCCTCGGTGTACAACCCCGAGCCGTACGCGGCCTTCTTCGATGTTATCCTCATCGGTGAGGGCGAGGAATCGCTGCTCGAGACCTGCCAGCTGCATCGCCGCCTGCGTGACGAAGGAGTCCCGCGCGCGCAGATTGTCGAGCAGCTTGCATCTATTGCCGGCAACTACGTGCCGTCACTCTATGAGGTTCGTCACGACGAGCCTTGCTCGCCGCATGGCTACACCGTGCCGCGTGAGGGCAAGGATGCGCCGACCGTGGTCTACAAGCGCGTCGTCGAGGATTTCGGCGCCACGAATCCGCTGTCGCAGTCGTGCGTGCCCTATGCGCAGCTGGTTCACGACCGCCTGTCTATCGAGATCCTGCGCGGCTGCGCCCGCGGCTGTCGTTTTTGTCAGGCCGGCATGACGTATCGCCCGGTGCGCGAGCGCTCGGCCGACCAGATCGTCTCGTCGGTGATTCACGGTCTGGAAAAGACCGGCTATGACGAGGTGTCGCTGACCTCGCTCTCCACGACCGACCATTCCTGCATTCGCGACGTGCTCGGCAGGCTCAACCGTCGCCTGGAGGATACGGGTATTCGCGTGTCTATTCCGTCGCAGCGCCTGGATTCGTTTGGCGTGGATATGGCCGAGTCGGTCGCCGGCGAAAAGAAGGGCGGACTGACGTTCGCGCCCGAGGCCGGCAGCCAGCGCATGCGCGACATCATTAACAAGAACGTGACCGAGGAGGACCTGGACCGTGCGGCCAAGGCGGCCTTCGAGGCCGGCTGGAACCGCATGAAGCTCTACTTTATGATGGGCCTTCCCGGCGAGCGCGACGAGGACATCGTGGCCATCGCCAATCTGGCCGATCACGTGCTGGAGCTCGGTCGTTCCGTGGTGCCCAAGGCTCGTCGCGGCTCGATCTCGGTGTCCATCTCGGTTTCGGTCTTTATCCCCAAGGCCGCCACGCCGTTCCAGTGGTGCCCGCAGCTCGACTACGACGACGTCAAGCGTCGCCAGAAGCTGCTTATCACGAGCGTTCGCAACCGTGCCGTCCGCGTGCATTACCACGATGCCGAGACTTCGCTCATCGAGGCCGCGCTGTCCCGCGCCGGTCGCGACATGACGCCCGTCATCATCGATGCTTGGCGCTCGGGTTCTCGCTTTGACGCCTGGGTAGAGCATTTCTCGCTCGATAACTGGAAGGAAGCTGCTGCCAAAAACGGCATCGACCTCAATGAACTCGTGCACCTGCCCTACGAGTTGGATTGGCGTTTGCCGTGGGAGCATGTGAGCCCCGGCTGCACGCGCGGTTTCCTCGAGCGCGAGTACCGTCGCTCGCTCGAGGGCGTCACGACTCCCGACTGCACCCGTACGTCGTGCACCGGCTGCGGGATCTGCCCCACGCTCCACGCCAAGAATGTATTGATGGGTGATCGCGCATGAGTGAGCGCCTGACCGACAACCCCACGCTCTTTAGACTTCGTGTTCGCTATGGCAAGCGCGATCGCCTTAAGTACCTGGGCCATCTCGAAGTGATCCATACCATTGAGCGCATCGTGCGCCGTGCGGGACTTCCCTATGCCGTCACGCAGGGCTTCTCCCCGCACATGCGCGTGGGCTTCTCTTCGGCGCTACCGGTGGGTACGTCGTCGACCTGCGAGTGGTATGACCTGTTTATGACCGAGTTCGTGGCGCTCGACGAGGCGTTTGAGCGCCTGGCTGCGGCGTCTCCGGCCGATCTGGCGCCCATCGAGGCGGCGTACATCGACGTGCGCACGCCGGCATTGACGGCGCAGCTCACGCGCCTGTCGTATCGCATCGACTTACACCTGGATCCCGAGGCGCCCGTAAGCGCCGACGAGGTGCGTCGTGCGATCGACACGCTGCGCGCGGATCATGGCATCGACTACGCGCGCGGCAAAAAGAGCAAGCGCTTGGATTTGGATCACACGCTCGTTGGCTATGAGCTCACGGCGGGGGAGCGCCCGGACCATTTGGTTCTCATGCTCGACACCCATGCCGACAACGAGGGCTCTATGCGTCCGGAAATTTTGCTTTCTGCTGCTGATGTTTTGTTGCAGGGCTTGACCCCGGGCGTGGATGCACCTATTGTTTCCACCGGTATGCAAGACCTCGTGACCATCTGCTCCTACGATGTCGAGCGTCAGAATCAAGCATGCGAGGACGACGAGGGCCGACTCGTCAGCCCCATACCTGTGCGAACTTGTGGATTTGCTCCACATACTCGTTGACGGGGGTATTTTCGCCTGCTACTATATTCGGCTGTTGCACTAACTGATGCATGAAGGGCAAGTAAACATGTACGCAATCGTTAACACGGGCGGCAAGCAGTACAAGGTCGCCACCGACGATGTCATCACCGTCGAGAAGATCGAGGGCAATGAGGGCGACAAGGTCACCCTGCCGGTTATCTTCCTCAACGATGGTAAGAAGATCGTCACCGATCCCGACAAGCTGGCCAAGGCCAAGGTTACCGCTCAGATCGTTGAGCAGTTCAAGGGCGAGAAGCAGCTGGTCTTCAAGTTCCACAAGCGTAAGCGCTATCGTCGTCTGAAGGGTCATCGTCAGCAGCTCACCAAGCTGAAGATCGTGAAGGTCCAGGCTACGTCCCGCGCCAAGAAGGCTGTCAAGGCAGAGGCCGAGGCTGTTGCCGAGGCTCCCGTCGCCGAGTAGATTACACTCGTAACGAAAGAGTAGGTATACACAATGGCACACAAAAAAGGACTCGGTTCCTCCCGTAATGGCCGTGACTCCCGCGGTCAGCGCCTTGGCACGAAGCGCTATGCCGGCCAGACGGTAACCACGGGCACGATTCTCGTCCGTCAGCACGGCACGCACATCCACCCGGGTGAGAACGTTGGCCGTGGTAAGGACGACACGCTGTTCGCGCTGGTCGACGGTACCGTTGAGTTCCACAAGGGTATCAAGCACAGGGTCAGCGTACGCCCGCTCGCGAACGCGTAATTCACCCTTCATAGAGCACATATGTGGGAGGCACTTGAGTTTTAGGATTCAAGGGTCTCCCTCTTTTTGTAGGAGGCGATTCTGTTGTCACAGTTCACCGATATCAGCCGCATTAACGTGTGCGGCGGCGACGGCGGAGCCGGATGCATGTCGTTTAGGCGCGAGGCATTTGTCCCCAAGGGCGGCCCCGATGGCGGCGACGGCGGTCGTGGCGGCAACGTCGTCATCCAGGCCGATGCTCAGCTGTCTTCGCTGATCGATTACCGCTTTAAGCATCACTTCCGCGCCGAGCGCGGCACGCACGGGCAGGGCGCCCGTCGTAACGGCAAGAGCGGCGAGGACCTGATTCTCAAGGTCCCTATGGGTACCGTGGTGCGCGAGCTCGACCCCGAGACGCAGACCCCGATGTTCGAGATTGCCGATCTGGTGCACGATGGCGAGCGCGTTGTCGTGGCTCCTGGTGGCGCCGGCGGCCTGGGCAACACGCACTTTGTGACGTCGGTGCGCCGCGCGCCCGCTTTCGCTCAGCTGGGCGAGCCGGCCGAGGAACACTGGATCGAGCTCGAGATGAAGCTTATGGCCGATGCCGCGCTCGTGGGCTTCCCCTCGGTGGGTAAGTCATCGCTCATTGCGCGCATGAGTGCCGCCCGTCCCAAGATCGCCGACTACCCGTTTACCACGCTCGTGCCGAACCTCGGCATGGTGCGTGCCGGCGAATATTCTTACGTCGTTGCCGACGTTCCCGGTTTGATCGAGGGCGCGAGCGAGGGCAAGGGCCTGGGTCACCAGTTCCTGCGCCACATTGAGCGTACGGCCTTGATCATGCACGTCGTCGACATGACGGGCGGTTTTGAGGATCGCGATCCGGTTGAGGACTATCGCATCATCAACCGCGAGCTCGAGCAGTATGGCGCCGAGCTTTCGGAGCGTCCGCAGATCGTCGTTGCCAACAAGTGCGACGCGCCGGGCACGGCCGACAAGATTGCCGACCTCAAGCGCGCAGCGCTCGACGATGGACATATGTTCTTTGCCGTGTCTGCTGTTACGGGCGCCGGCCTCAACACGCTGATGCTTGCCGTGGGCGAGCAGGTGGCTAAGCTGCGCGCCGAGCTGTCGGTCTCCGATGAGCCGGGCGTTCTGCGCGACGATGAGTGGGAGCGCCGTCGCCTGCAGCGTGAGAAGCGTTTCCGCATTGTCCAGGAGGAGCCCGGTGCCTTCCGCGTGGTCGGTCGTGCCATCGAGCGCATGGTCATCCAGACCGACTGGGAAAACGAGGAAGCCGTCATTTACCTGCAGCATAAGTTTGCGCGTATGGGTGTTGACGACGCGCTCGAGAAGGCCGGTTGCCGTGCGGGCGACGAGGTCCGCATTTGCCAGCGCGCTTTTGACTTTGAGGGCGCCGAGGACTTCTCGGAGTACGAGGACGAGCTCGAGGATGCAGACGTTGAGGTTATTGACGTAGCGGCCGAGGGTGCGGACGTGGCTGATGCCACCGAGGGCTCCGAAGGCACTACCGAAGTCGACGTTGTTGAGACCCCGGAGGGCGAGTAGGCCATGTCGCTGCGAGGTGGAATCGGATTGCCCGAGCTGCCCATCAAGGATGGGCATGAGTTTCGGCTTGGCATTATGGGCGGCACCTTTGACCCGATTCATTACGGGCACTTGGTTACCGCCGAGCAGGCTCGCGAATCGCTCGACTTGGACGCTGTGCTTTTTATGCCGGCCGGCTCTCCCGCCTTTAAGCTTGACAAACCGGTGACGCCTGCTGAGGACCGTTATGCCATGACGGTCCTCGCCACTGCTGCGAACCCGGCCTTTTTGGCAAGCCGCTTCGAGATAGATCGTGCCGGTGTCACCTATACAGCCGATACGCTACATGCCCTTCGCGAGTTTTACCCGCCACAGGTGAAGCTTTACTTTATTACGGGTGCCGATGCGATTATCGATATTGTGACCTGGCACAATGCTGATGAGATTGCCGAACTGGCAACCTTTATTGCTGCGACACGACCCGGCTTTGACATCGATACGGCCCGGGCGCGAATTAAGGAATCGGGGCTGCCATTCGACGTGCGTTATATTCAGATTCCGGCGCTGGCGATCAGCTCGACGAACATTCGTAAGCGAGTTGCCCGCGGCATGAGCGTGCGCTATCTTACGAGCGAGTCTGTGCTCGGCTATATCCGTAAACGCGGTCTGTATGCCGATCTTGGGCAAGACGATTTTGATTGATGGGGGAGAACGTTGTCGGTAGAAGATCAGTTTGAGGGCGATGAGCGTGCGCTCTTGACGCGTATCCACGAGTTGCTCGATGTGCGCATGAAGGATAAGCGTAAGCGCTACGTGCATTCGCTCGGGGTTGCCGAGACGGCGTTGCACCTAGCCGAGGTGTACGGTGTCGACCGCTTTGATGCCGCTGCCGCCGGCCTGATCCATGACTGGGACAAGGTGCTCTCCGACGACGAGCTGGTCACGCGCGCTCTGCATTACGGCATTAAGATTGCCGGCTCTCCGTCTGCCGCGACGCCGCTTTTGCATGGCCCGGTTGCCGCCTATGAGCTTCCGCAGCTTTTTCCCGATCTGTCTCCGGCAGTCTTTCAGGCTGTCGACCGTCACACCGTGGGCGCTTGCGACATGACGCCGCTCGATATGGTGGTCTTTGTTGCCGATGCCATCGAACCCAACCGCCACGGTGACTATGCCCATGCGCTGCGCAAGATGGTGGGGAAGTCCTCGCTCGACGAGTTGTTCTTCTCCTGTTTTGCGCAGGGTCTGGTCTATGTGATCCAGTCCGGGCGTTATCTTTATCCCACGGCTATTACGATTTACAACCATTACGCCCAGCTGCGCTAGCTTGGGCTGTCTAGAAAGAGGTATTCCATGGCCGATGAGACCATGACCGACGAGCAGATTCTTAAGGCTGTGGAGCACAAGAGTTTCGTTGCCACGTCCGACCGTACTGCCGCCTCGCTGTCCGCGAGCGGTGTCGCCGCCGAGGATGTCGCCCGCGCTGCCGCACAAGCCGCCTACGACAAGAAGGGCGAGGACGTTCAGGTGCTCGACCTGACCGAGCTCTCCGACGTGTGCGACTACTTTGTCCTTGCTACCGGCACCAACAACCGCCAGGTTGATTCGATCGTCGATGAAATTGAGGAGAAGGTCGCCGAGGCTTGCGGCGAGCATCCGTTCTCCATCGAGGGCCGCGAGCAGAAGACTTGGATGCTCATGGACTACGGTTCGGTTGTCGTCCACGTCTTCACTCCCGAAGCCCGCGACTTCTACCGCCTCGAGAAACTCTGGGGAGACGCCCCCCAGCTCCCCCTCAACCTCCTCTAGTAGCTCATTTGAGACGGGGTTTAGCTATCCTCACGCATATCGCCGGGCAGTTGCGGTTTTCCGCACCTGCCCGGCTTTCTTTTTGCCTCAGGGACTAATCGTTGAAGCGGGATTGGCGGCCGAAGGATAGGGCGGTGTCGCCGAACTTGTCTCGGACGGCGTCGATGGCGACGGAGAGGTCGCGTCGGTCGCTGGATTGGGCTCCGCGGTCATCGATCTCGCAGAACAGGTCGGTCTGGATGCCGCCTTGGTGGTCGAAGTCGCTCATGCCGATGCCCGCTAAGCGAACATGCATGCCTTCCTGCCAGATATTGTCGAGCAGCTCGAGCGCAACCGCCACGAAGATATTCTCATCGTCGGTCGGATGAGGCAGCCGGCGCTGTGCCGTACGCCCGCTGCCATACGAATACTTGAGCTTGAGCGTTACCGTGGCACCCGTCAGCCCCTGACGGCGCAGACGGCGTCCCACTGACTCTCCCAACAGCGCAATCGCCGCCTCAATATCCCCACGCTCAGTCAAATCTTTCGCAAAGGTGCGTTCATTGCTGACCGATTTGACCTCGCGCCCTTCATCGAGACTCGTGACTTCGGAGATTTCGAGTCCTAGCGCACGCTGGCGCATGCGTTCGCCGTTGACGCCAAAAATAGAGGCCAGTGTGGACTCGGGCGCGCGCGAAAGCTCGCCGAGGGTGTAGATGCGCATGCGGCGCAGTCGCTCCTCGGCCGAGCGCCCGATGCCACTCATGGCAGATACCGGCAGCGCGGCCAAAAAGCGCTGCTCGGTTCCGGGGCGCACGATGGTCAGCCCAAACGGCTTATCCCGCTCGCTTGCGATTTTTGCGACCGTCTTGTTGCAGCCAACGCCAATGGAGCAGGTCACTCCCAGCCCTGTCACGCGGTCGCTTATACGCCGCGCAACCAGCAGCGGGTCTTCGGGCGCAAAGCGACCCGGTGTGATATCGATAAAGGCTTCGTCGATGGATACGCGCTCGACGCGCGGGGTCTCGTCGGCGAGAATCGCCATGACCTGCGCGCTCACCTCGCGGTAGCGATCAAAGTGCCCGTGCGTCCAAATGGCTTGCGGGCACAAGCGCCGCGCTTCGGCCGAGGCCATGGCAGAGTGCACGCCAAAGCGACGTGCCTCATACGAACACGTGGACACGACGCCACGCGAATCGGCGTCTCCGCCCACGATGAGCGGCTTGCCGCGCCATTCGGGATGATCGAGCATCTCCACGCTCGCAAAAAACGCATCGAGGTCCATCAGGCCCACCGCCGGACCCGTCCAGGGAGGCGGCGTGACGTCTGTGGCATCCTCATAACCGTATGTATGTTCGCGTCTTTCCATGTCATGAGTATACCGCGCAGCTCATGTGGGGTGCGTGTATGTGCTTGCAAATCCCGAATTCTTGTCTAAGATATGGATTTGCCCTCGACTACACCGAAGAAGTTGGTCTCACGGACTTCACCTGCCCGCGTCGATGGCGTATTATGTTCAATTGTTTGTTTGTAGTTGCAGCCTAAAGCTGCTTGGTTGGAGGAGTTTCCTTTGGCAGTCAAGATTCGCCTTGCTCGTCACGGCGCTAAGAAGCGTCCGTACTACCGTGTCGTCGTCGCCGATTCCCGCGCCCCGCGTGACGGTCGTATCATCGAGGAGGTTGGCCGCTACAACCCGATGACCGCCCCCAAGACCATCAACCTCGATCTCGAGAAGATCGCTGACTGGCAGTCCAAGGGCGCTCAGCTCACTGACGCTGTCGCTGCTCTGGTCAAGGCCGCCAACGAGGGCGAGAAGACCGAGACCGTCGTCAAAAAGTCCAAGAAGCAGCTCGCCAAAGAGGCCGAGGCCGCTAAGGCTGCCGCTGAGGCCGCTGAGGGCGCCGAGGAGTAAATCGTGCCTGAGGTTGACGCTGCACAGCTCGAGGGTGAGGCAATGCTCTCAGATCGCATCGCCGATCTCGTCGAATATCTCGTTGTTCAGATCGTCGACGACCCGGATTCCGTGAGCCTCGAGGTCATCGATGGTGACGACGCTTCCACGATTGAGGTTTCTGTTGCCGAGGATGACGTCGCTAAGGTCATCGGCCGTCGTGGCCGTACCATCAAGGCCATTCGCACGCTCGCCCGTGCACTGGCCGCTCGCCTCGACACTGCGGTCGAGGTAGAGGTTCTGGGCTAGGACCTTGAGGTCCCAGTACAAAAACATCGCCCGTGTGGTCAAGCCGCACGGAAGGAAGGGGGAGGTCCTCGCGCAGCCGCTGCGGGGGCTTCCTTCTGTATTGACGCCGGGTATGCGCGTCGCCTTGACGCCGCCGGCGCTCAAGCGCGACCGTTTTTGCACGGTCGTATTCGTCACCGATACGGGCGATGGCGATCTGGTCTCGTTTGAGGGTATTGACGACTTGACGGCCGCCGAGGGCATCACCGGATGCTACGTGCTGGCAAATCGTGACGACTTTGAGCTCGATTCGCTCGACGCCGCCTATACCGACCTGATAGGTCGCGAGGTGGTCGACGAGCGCTTCGGTTCGCTCGGCACGATTGTCGAGATCATGTCGACGCCCGCCAACGATGTTTGGGTTGTCGAGGGCGATCGGTACGGCGAGGTGCTGATTCCTGTGATTGAGCAGGTTGTGCTCGATCTTCCCGATCAGGGGACAATTTCCGTCCACGTTATGGACGGTTTGATCGATATGGACAAGTAGGGAGGAAAACATGCTGATCGAGACCCTTTCGGTCTTTCCCGAGATGTTTGAGCCCGTCATGTCCACGTCGATCTTGGGCCGCGCCCGCAAGGCCGGCCTTTTTGATTTTAAGGCCTATAACCTGCGTGACTGGACGCATGACCGTCATCGTACCGTCGATGACGAGCCGTACGGCGGCGGGCAGGGCATGCTCATGAAGGTCGAGCCTATCGCAGAGGCCATCGAGGCCATTAGCGCAGAGGGTCCCAAGCCGACGGTGGTGTTCTTTACCCCCTGTGGCGAGCCTTTTACGCAGCATGTGGCTGAGCGCCTGCTCAAAAGTGAGCGCCTGTTGTTTGTGTGCAGTCGCTACGAGGGCGTCGACGAGCGTGCGTATGCGTATGCCGATGAGCGTCTGTCGATCGGCGACTACGTGCTTACGGGCGGCGAGCTTCCCGCTATGGTCGTTGCCGATGCCGTCGTACGCCTGATTCCCGGCGCCCTTGGTGACGAGATGAGCAACGTCGATGAGTCGTTCTCGACTGCCGAGGACGGTGGCCTGCTCGAGTACGCGCAGTACACCCGTCCCGCCGAGTTCAACGGCGAGGGCGTGCCGCCGGTGCTCGTGAGCGGTGACCATGCCAAGGTTGACGCCTGGCGCCGTAAGAATGCCATCGAGCGCCCCTGCCGCTGGCGTCCCGACCTGATCGAGACGGCGCGCCTTACGCCACAGGAGCGTGCGTACGCGCAGGAGATTCTGGACGCTTCGTATTCGCAGAGCGAGGAGTGAGAATGGTTCCATCGCAGCATTCCGCGTTGAGGGGCGCTTTAGAGTGGATCGTGGTCATCGCGATCGCGCTCGTGGCCACCTTCCTGATCCGCACGTTTGTGGTCGAGCCCTTTGTGGTGCCCACCGGCTCTATGGAGGACACAATCGAGATCGGCGACCAGATCTTGGCGCAAAAGGTGAGCCTTGAGCTCGGCCAGCCCGTCAGCCAAGGTGATATCGTGGTATTCCACAACCCCGATGGCACCTCCGAGCACGATGTTCTCGTCAAGCGTGTTATTGCCACGGCCGGCCAGACGGTCGACCTTCAGGACGGCAAGGTGGTCGTTGACGGCCAGGCGCTCGACGAGAGCTATACGACGGGCATGAGCTGGCCGCTTTCGGCCCAGGCTCCCGGCGCTCAGGTAAGCTATCCCTACACCGTTCCCGACGGGTGCGTGTGGGTGATGGGCGACAACCGCGAAAACTCTGCCGACTCACGCTACTTTGGTCCCGTCGATCGCTCTGATTTGATCGCCGTGGCGCTCGTACGCTACTGGCCGCTCAACCGCATCGGCGCTATCGACTAAAAACCGCTATAGTACAGTACCTAACCGTGTAATCGTTTCGACGAGGGGATATTAGAGGCATGAACGCTTCATCGCTTTCCTTCCAAGACATCATCCTGCGCCTCCAGCAGTACTGGGGCGAGCAGGGCTGCGTCATTATGCAGCCCTATGACTCCGAGGTCGGTGCCGGTACCTTCCACACCGCGACCACGCTGCGCTCGCTCGGTCCCGCCGAGTGGCGCACCTGCTACGCTCAGCCTTGCCGCCGTCCTGCCGACGGCCGCTACGGCGAGAATCCCAACCGCATGCAGCACTACTATCAGTTCCAGGTGCTCATCAAGCCGTCGCCGGTCAACGCGCAGGAGCTCTACCTGGGTTCGCTGGCTGCTATCGGTCTGGACCCCAACGACCATGACGTCCGTTTTGTCGAGGACGACTGGGAGAGCCCGACCCTGGGCGCCTGGGGCCTTGGCTGGGAGGTCTGGCTCAACGGCATGGAGGTCACGCAGTTTACGTACTTCCAACAGGTGGGCGGCATCGAGGTCGACCCTGTGCCCGTCGAGATCACCTATGGCCTGGAGCGTATCGCCATGTACGCCCAGGGCGTTAACTCGGTCTACGACCTGGTGTGGAGCTATCTGCCCGATGGCACGCCGATGACCTATGGCGACGTGTTCCTGGAGAACGAGCGTGAGTTTAGCGCCTACAACTTTGAGGTCGCCAACGTCGAGATGATGCGTCAGAAGTTTGACGACTACGAGGCCGAGTGCCACTCCTGCCTTGAGCGCAAGCTGCCGCTGCCCGCTTACGACTGCGTCATGAAGTGCAGCCATGCCTTCAACCTGCTCGATGCCCGCGGCGCCCTTTCCGCGGTCGAGCGTGCCAACTACATCCTGCGCGTCCGCGCCGTCGCCAAGGCGTGCTGCGAGGCCTATATGGCCGAGGTTGCCGGAGTCAATGAGAATGCCGACCAGGAAGGCGAGGTGGCGTAAGCCATGGCAGACGCTAAGGATTTCCTGTTTGAGATCGGTACGGAGGAAATGCCTTCCGCACCGCTGAACAATGCCGTCAAGCAGCTCGGCACCATGATCGCCAAGGGCCTCGACGAGGCCGGTCTGGCCCATGGCGAGGTCCGCGTGATCTCGAGCCCGCGTCGTCTGGCCGCGCTCGTGGTCAACGTCGCCACCGCGACCGATGAGGTCCATGAGGTCAAGCGCGGCCCCGCGGCAAACATTGCCTTTGATGCCGATGGCAACGCCACTAAGGCCGCCCAGGGCTTTGCCCGCAAGTGCGGTGTGGCTGCCGAGGATCTGGTCCGTCGCGAGGACACCGACGGTCGCGAGTATGTGTTCGCCGAGAAGAACATTCCCTCCGCACCGGCTACGCCGATTCTGACCGCTCTGTGCGAGAAGACTATTGCCGGCCTGCAGTGGCCCAACTATCGCTCCCAGCGCTGGGGCCACGAGCACGCGACGTTCGTGCGTCCTGTCCGCTGGATCTGCTGCCTTTTGGGCGAGGATGTTGTGCCCGTGTCGTTTGCCGACGTGACGAGTGGCAACACCACGCGCGGTCATCGCGTACTTGGCCCTGGCGACCATGTGGTTGCCAGCCCCGCTGTTTACGAGCAGGTGCTCGAGGACGCCGGTGTGCTTTCTGCCGAGCGTCGTCGTGAGGCCATCCTCGCCGGTATCGCCGAGGTCGAGGCTGCCCGTCCCGGCTGCCATGTCGATACGCCCAAGAAGGTCTTTGAGGAGGTCATTAACCTCTGCGAGTGGCCGACGGTGCTCGTCGGTACCTTCGATGAGGAGTTTCTCAAGGTCCCGCACGAGATTATCTGCGAGTCCATGCTCACCAACCAGCGCTACTTCCCGATCTATGACGGCGAGGGCAAGCTCACGCGTGAGTTCGTGGTCGTTTCCAACAGCAAGCCCGAGAATGCCGAGCGCGTGATTGACGGCAACGAGCGCGTCGTGCGCGCCCGTCTGGACGACGCCAAGTTCTTCTACGAGGAGGACCTGAAGATCTCCCTCGACGAGTTCCGCGAGCGTCTGGCCAAGGTCGCCTTCCAGGAGAAGCTCGGTTGCGTGCTCGCCAAGTCCGAGCGCATTGAGCAACTCGCGCTTGCCATCGCTCGCGAGGCCCATCTGGGCGCCCACCTGGCCGCCGACGCTGCTCGCGCCGCGCACCTGTGCAAGGCCGACCTGGTGTCTAACGCCGTCGTCGAGTTCACGAGCCAGCAGGGCGTGATGGGCGGTTACTACGCCATCGCGATGGGGGAGAACGACGAGGTCGCTCATGCTATTCGCGATCACTATCGTCCTCGCTTTGCCGGTGACGAGCTGCCCGAGGGCACCGCTGGCTGCATCGTGGCCTGTGCCGACAAGCTCGATACCATCGCCGGTATCTTTGCCATCGGCGAGCCCCCGACCGGCTCTTCGGACCCCTACGCGCTGCGTCGTGCCGCTATCGGCATCATCAACATCCTGCGCGACCGCCTGCCGATCGACCCCACGTCGCTCATCGACTTCGCCCTCGAGCTCTATAGCGAGCAGGGCATTGAGTTCGACGCCGCCGAGGTCGCCCAGCAGGTTCGTGACTTCTTCCATGGCCGCCTGGTGAGCATGGCCCGCGACGAAAAGATCCCGGCCGATACCGTTGCCGCCGTCTCCGCGGTGCACATCATCGCTCCGTCCGTCTTCTTCGCCCGCTGCGCCGCCCTCGACGAGGCCCGCAAGAACGACGCCGAGACGTTCGACAACCTTGCGACCGCCTATGCTCGCGCCGCGCATATCTCCAAGCCCGAGCTGGGCGTGGAGTACGACCGCAGACTGATGGGCGAGGTCGAGCTTGCGCTCGCCGACGCCTCCGAGGCTGCTCAGACCGCTGTCGATGCCGCCCTTGCTACCGAGGATTATCCGGCCGCATTTGCTGCCCTCGCCGCCCTGCGCGCGCCCATCGACCGTTTCTTCGACGAGGTCATGGTCATGGACAAGGACGAGCAGCTCCGCGATAATCGCCTTAAGCTGCTCAACCGCTTCGAGGCCGTTTTCTCCGGCATCGCCAACATCGGTGAGCTTGCTCGTAAAAAGTAAGCCAGCCTGCGCGTAAGCGCAAAAGGAGCCCCGCATGGATTGCCCGGTCACCGCTCGTCCCACCGTTATCGTTATCTCCGACTCGCTCGGTGATACCGCTTGTGAGGTGGTGCTTGCGGCGTCCGGGCAATTTGATGAAGGGGCTTTTCGTTTGTTGCGCCTGCCCAAGGTGACCTCGGTGGAGCAGGTGGAGTCGTTTGTGGGCCCGCGCGTCGATGCCGACCATCGCGATATTGCCGTGTTTCACACCATTGTCGATCCGGCGCTTCGCGCCCGCGTGCTCGATTACCTGGGCATGCTGCATATCCGTTCGGTCGACCTGATCGGCCCGACGCTCGCCGTGCTGTCGTCGCTCATCGGTGTGCCGCCCAAGGGCGTTGCGGGCGTGATTCACAAGACCGATGACCGCTATTTCCATCGTATCGAGGCCATGGAGTATTTCGTTGAGCACGATGACGGGCGCGGCTGCGACGATCTGTCGGGTGCCGATATCGTGCTGCTGGGCGTATCGCGCACGTCCAAGACGCCGCTGTCGATGTATCTGGCTTATCAGGGCTACAAGGTTGCCAATGTTCCGTTGGCCCATGGCATGGAGCCGCCGAAGTCGATTTACGAGGTCGACCCGATGCGCCTGTTCGGCCTGATTTCGACCGTCGATGTGATTTCCGAAATTCGCGATAGCCGCTTGGGCGATGACTACGCTCGTGCCGTTGCCGGCTCCTATGCCGAGCCCGAGAGCGTGCGCAGCGAGCTTGAGGAAGCTCGTGCCCTCATGAAACGCCTAGGCTGCTTTGTGGTGCGTACCGACGGCAAGGCCATCGAGGAAAGCGCTGCCGAGATCATTAGCCACTTGGAGGAAATCCAAGAAGCCCGTGCCCGCCGCGCCGCCCGCCGAGCTCAACAGCAGTAGTCCTTTCTGGGATGATTTTTCTGGGACGGGGATTAAAAAATCATTGTGTACCTAATGATTTTTTAATCCCCGTCCCAGAAAAATCATCCGGATACGGCTCGGGGTCGAACGCTCGTGTGGGGGTAGCTAAAATAGCCCCGTCCCAAATTAGCTACTTATGGTAAAGCGATTTAGCAAAGAACTTGCATTTGACCTGCAAGTTTGCTGCATTGGTATCTTCATGAGGTAACCACCTTTACCTACCGTTTACCGCCAGTTTTAGCACGTTTACCAAACCGCGCATCCTCTGCTTAAGCCTGCTCAAAACCCGCCGTATAGTTCCCTCACGGCCCGCATCTGGCGGGTCGATTCGTTACCACGGTCGTGCGCGTAAGTGCATGGAAGGGGAAGTATCGTGAGCGATTGCAAGAGGGTTTACCGTTTTGGAACCGACGCCCAGGGCACCTGTGTCACCGAGGGCGACAAGTCCATGAACTTCGTGCTTGGTGGCAAGGGCGCTAACCTTGCCGAGATGAGTCGTATCGGCCTGCCGGTTCCCGGTGGCGTTACTATTACCTGCCAAACCTGTGTCGAGTACTCCGGTGCCGGCAACGTCTGGCCCGAAGACGCACTCGATGAGATCGTTGCTGCCGAGGCGGACCTCGAGGCCCGCTGCGGCAAGAAGCTCGGTGACGCCAACGACCCGCTGCTCGTGTCGGTTCGTTCGGGCGCTCCGTTCTCCATGCCCGGCATGATGGACACGGTCCTCAACTTGGGTCTCAACGACGATTCCGTCCAGGGCCTCATCGCGCAGACGCAGAACCCGCGTTTTGCCTGGGATAGCTACCGCCGCTTTATCCAGATGTTTTCCAATGTCGTCATGGGCGTTGACGCCGACCTGTTTGAGAACGCGCTGACCCAGGCACGCCTGGTCGCCGGCGTCCGCGTCGACTCCGAGCTTTCGGCCGAGGATCTGCAGGAGCTCGTCGAGACTTTCAAGGGGATCTTCTCCGAGAACGTCGATGCCTCCCTGTATCCCGAGCTCGAGGTCGCTGACGGCAAGCCCGTTTTCCCGCACGACCCGGAGCTTCAGCTGCGCCTTGCAATCCAGGCCGTCTTTGGCAGCTGGATGAACGAGCGTGCCTGCATCTACCGCAAGCAGCATGGCATTTCCGACGACCTCGGCACCGCCGTCAACGTGCAGGCCATGGCCTTTGGCAACAAGGGCGAGACCTCTGCGACGGGCGTCGCCTTTACGCGTAATCCGGCCGACGGCACCAAGGAGTTCTACGGTGACTTTTTGGTTAATGCCCAGGGCGAGGACGTCGTCGCCGGTATCCGCAACACCGAGCCCATCGCCGACCTCAAGACCACCCCGGGCCTCGAGTCCGCAGGTGAGGAGCTCGAGCGCGTGTTCCTGACGCTCGAGGATCATTACCGCGATATGTGCGATATCGAGTTCACCATCGAGCAGGGCAAGCTCTGGATGCTCCAGACCCGCGTGGGCAAGCGCACCGCCACCGCCGCCCTGCGCATCGCCATCGAAATGGTCGAGGAGGGTCTGATCACCCGCGAGGAGGCCGTGAGCCGCATCGATCCCGCGCAGCTCGACCAGCTCCTGCACCCGCAGTTTGACGCCTCCAAGAACTACGAGGCTCTGGCCAGCGGTCTGAATGCCAGCCCCGGGGCCGCCGTGGGCGAAGTCGTGTTCTCGAGTGATGATGCCGTCGCGCGCGCCAACGAGGGCCACAAGGTTATTCTGGTTCGCTGGGAGACCAACCCCGACGACCTGAAGGGTATGGTTGCCGCCGAGGGCATCCTGACCAGCCACGGTGGCAAGACGAGCCATGCCGCCGTTATCGCCCGCGGTATGGGTACGCCCTGCGTCTGCGGCGTCGAACGCTTCCATATCGACGCGGCCGAGAAGGTCGTGCGTATCGAGGGCAGCGATCGCGTGCTGCACGAGGGCGATGTCATCTCCATCGACGGCACCCAGGGCATCGTCGTCGACGGCGCCGTTGACCTGGTCTCGGCCGAGCTCACCGGTGACCTGGACACCATCCTGTCCTGGGCCGACGAGATCCGTTTGGACGAGACTTGTGGCCATGCCAACCATGTTCGCGTTAATGCCGACAACCCCGAAGACGCCGCGCTCGCACTCGAGTTTGGCGCCGAGGCCATCGGCCTGTGCCGCACCGAGCACATGTTCCTGGGCGACC
Organism: uncultured Collinsella sp.; assembly: GCA_902488525.1. Lineage (GTDB taxonomy): Bacteria > Actinomycetota > Coriobacteriia > Coriobacteriales > Coriobacteriaceae > Collinsella. Next base: position 33,882 of record CABTWP010000001.1, on the reverse strand, counting down.
GCAAGAACATCATCCAGAGCTTTATCCTGTCTGACGATGAGGCCGTGAAGCAGCAGGCCCTGGCCGACCTGCTCAAGGTTCAGACCGAGGACTTCCTGGCGATGTTCAAGACCATGTCCGGTCGCGATGTGGTCGTCCGCCTGCTCGATCCGCCGCTTCATGAGTTCCTGGATAATCCTCGCGAGCTCGAGGTCGCCATCACCAAGAAGGAAGCCGCCGGCGCCAGCGAGGAAGAGCTTGCAGCCCTGCGCGCCCGCCTGCGTCGTATCGACGGCATGGTCGAGTCGAACCCCATGCTCGGCCTGCGCGGCGTTCGCCTGTCCGTCGTCTTTAGCGATCTGCCGCTCATGCAGGTTCGCGCCGTCGCCACGGCCGCTGCCCGCCTTATCAAGGAGGGCGTCGACCCGCATCCCGAGATCATGGTTCCGCTCGTTTCCATCACGGCTGAGCATGTCCAGACTCGCGAGGTCATCGAGCGCGTAATCGCCGAGGTTTCCGACGAAGAGGGTGTCGAGCTCAATATTCCCGTGGGCACGATGCTCGAGCTGCCGCGCGCCTGCATGGTCGCTGACGAGATTGCCCATCACGCAGACTTCTTCTGCTTTGGCACCAACGACCTGACCCAGACCACCTTCGGCTTCTCCCGTGACGATGCCGAGGCCAAGTTTATCCCGCTGTACATGCATAAGAAAATTCTGAAGGACAACCCCTTCGAGACCATCGACGCGGCGGTGCTGGAGCTCGTGCGCATGGCCGTGGAGAAGGGTCGCGCCACCAACCCCGACATGCACTTTGGCGTGTGTGGCGAGCACGGCGGCGACCCCAAGTCCATCAAGGGCCTGTTTAATGTGGCCGACGTGGACTACGTGTCCTGCTCGCCCTACCGCGTGCCCCTCGCACGCCTGGCTGCCGCCCAGGCCAAGCTCGAGGCGAAGCGCTCCGCGTAACGTTTTGGGTTCAGACGCCTAACGTAGCCCCCCTCATGCCGTCCGTCTCATTCGTGAGGCGGACGGTTATCATGTGCGGGTTTTGTCTTTTTGTCTGCGTAAAAAATTGTTCTTGCAGCAGAAACCCGCGCGTGTATACTCGAATACGTTTGTTCAACTACGTGCCGGCCAGAGTGGTACGGCACCTCTAGAAGAGTAAGGAATTGCACATGGATTACATCCGCGCAATCGAGCGTCAGCAGATCCGCGAGGACATTCCTCAGGTTCGCGTCGCCGACAACGTCAAGGTTCACTACCGCATTAAGGAAGGCGACCGCGAGCGCATCCAGGTCTTCCAGGGCGACGTCATCCGCATGGCCGGCGCCGGTGCCCGCGAGACCTTCACCGTCCGCAAGATGTCCTTCGGTGTCGGTGTTGAGCGTACCTTCCCGCTTCACAGCCCCAAGATCGCCAAGCTCGAGGTCGTTCGTCATGGTCGCGTCCGTCGCGCCAAGCTGTACTACCTCCGCGACAAGGTGGGCAAGGCTGCTCGCATCCCCGAGAAGCGCTAAGTAGATCGCAGCGTCTGTCCACTCGTTTGGACACAAGGGTCACCTTCGGGTGGCCCTTCTTTTTATCTGATTTGCATGCAAGGAGGGCCTGGTATGGCCAATATGACGAGCTCGGTTTCGGCATCGCAGGTTGCCGGAGAGCTAGCGAGCGCAACGTTTGAGGAGATCCCCGCCCTCGTGGAGCATTATCGCGAGGACCCGCGCCAGCAGGTGATCAAGGCTTGTGAACGCGCCCTCAAACGCCATGCTAAGGAACTTGCCGAGCGCGAGCGCGTCAATGACATGTACGAGCTTATGCATGAGCTTGGCGGCGATGGGGTGGTCGTTGGTGTCGACGAGGTGGGCCGCGGCTCGGTAGCGGGTCCCTTAACCGTGTGTGCCGTGTGCCTTCCCATGGAGCCGCGCGTCTGGGGCATTAACGATTCCAAAAAGCTCACGCCGGCGCGCCGCGAGTTGCTCTCAGTGAAGATTGCCGAGGTGGCGACGGCGATCGGTTTTTGCCATATCGCGCCTAAGGATATCGATGAGATGGGCATGGCCCGTGCTATCCGTACCGCCGTTGCGGGCGCCGTGGCCGATACGGGACTTGAACCCGACTGCGTCCTCATGGATGGCAACCCCTTGGGCGCTGTTCCTAACGAGCGCGATGTGGTGAAAGGCGATGCCAAGATCGCCTGCATCGCCGCAGCGTCCATCATGGCCAAGGTCACGCGTGACGAGATGATGGTCGAGTACGACGCCGAGTACCCCGAGTACCATCTGGCCGAGTCGAAGGGCTATGCGAGCCCCGAGCACATCGAGGCCATTCGCAAACATGGACTTTGTCCGCTGCACCGCGTGAGCTTTTGCGGAAACTTTCTGCAGACTGAGCGCCTTTTCTAGGCCAATTGTGGAGACAGGGACCTATGTGGTTTTATAAACCTGCTGGTAGCGGGCCGTATGCAGCAGCATTGCTGCGTACGGCCCGTTTTTTGTCGGCATTTGGTCAGCTTTTGGTTTGCTTCCGGTACTTACCCGCATGAAAGGTGCCCTCATCATCGGGGCAATGCAGTGTGCGGGAAAGGAGACCCCATGAGTGCCGCAAGCAAAAAGAGCAAGACGCAGCAGCTCAAGGAGCGTTGGGAAAACGGCGAGCTCGACTGTGGGGCGATGACGCCCGAGTTTATCAAGGGACTCAGTCCCCGCGAGCTGGGCATGCTAGGCGAGCTGATCACCATCGACTACTTTAACGAGCGCGGCTACACCTTGCTGGAGCAGGGTTATCGTTGCACCGAGGGCGAGGCCGATCTGGTGCTGCTCGATGAGCTCGACGATGTCGTGGTGATGGCCGAGGTCAAGACCAGACGCGTTGCGCTGGATTGCAACACGCGGGTCTTTCCCGAGGAGGCCGTGGACGCCCAAAAGCAACGCCGCTACCGCCGCATCGCAAGTTGCTATCTCATGGAGCATTATCCGCTCAAGGCGATTCGCTTCGATGCCGTGGGCGTCACCATCCGCGACGGGCATATCGCCGAGATCGAGCACCAGTACAACGCGTTCGATTGGCAGGTGTCGTGATGGCGTTCGAGATGTTTGCCGTTCACGCGGCCTGCATCCGCGGCGTCGAGGCGATTCACGTCACGGTCGAGGTCTCGCTTGCCGGCGGCGTTCCGGGCATTCAGATGCTCGGCATCCCGAGTATGGAGGTGATGGAGTCACGTGGTCGTATTCGCTGTGCGATGCGCTCGGCCGGCTTTGAGATCCCGCGCTCGGGCATTACGGTCAATCTGGCGCCCGGCGATATTCGCAAGACCGGTAGCGGCTTTGATCTGCCCATCGCCATCGCGGTTCTAGCGGCCGATGGTCAGATTCCCCGCGACAACCTCGATCGTTGTCTTATCGCCGGCGAGCTCGGCTTGGACGGCACGGTGCTTCCTGTCAAAGGCGAGGTGGCGTTTCAGCTATTGGCTCGCGACATGGGGCTGTCTTTTATCGCCGGCAGGTCCGACCAGCATGTGCCACTCGCGGGCGTGGATTGCGGCTTTATCGACCATCTGTCTCAGCTTGCTCACGGCATGGGCGATGCCGCACGGCACTACTTGGATTCCGAGGGTGTCGAGGCGACCTTTGAGCCCGAGCTCGACTATGCCGACGTACTGGGACAGGAGGTCGCCAAGCGCGGCATGGCGCTTGCGGCCGCCGGCGAGCTCGGACTGCTCATGATCGGCTCGCCTGGTTCGGGCAAGACCATGCTTGCGCGGCGCATGACAGGCATTTTGCCCGAGCTTTCTCTCGAGGATCAGCAAGAGGCGCTGTGCATCCATTCGGTCTTGGGCGAGAACATCGATGGACTGCTTGCGGGGCATCGCCCCTTCCGCAGCCCGCATCACAGCATTTCGACCGCGGGCCTCATCGGCGGCGGACGTCCAGTGCATCCGGGCGAAATTAGCCTAGCTCATGGCGGCGTGCTCTTTTTGGACGAGCTAGCCGAGTTTCCCACTGGCGTGCTGCAGACGCTGCGTCAGCCCATCGAGCGCGGCTATGTGAGGATCGTACGCGTCGACGGGGCTTTTACCTTCCCGTCGCGCTTTCAGCTGCTGGCTGCGAGCAATCCCTGCCCCTGCGGCTTTTTGGGCGATCGCGAGGTACCGTGTCGCTGCTCGGCGGCGATGGTCGAGCGCTATCGGTCTAAACTGCGCGGTCCTTTGGCCGACCGTATCGACATGATGATCGATGTGACCCGTCCCGACCCTCAAGTGATTATCGAGGGTGCGGAGGGCATGTCGTCGGCCGAGTTACGTGACTACGTTGTGCGCGGTCGCGCCTTTCGCGCTTGGCGCGAATCCCGCATGGACGATGCGGATGCCGAGGCCGAGGATGACGAGACTCGGTCCATTGACGGCGTCGTTTCGACCTTTGAGCTCGATGATGCGGCGGAGAAGTGTGTGCTCGGCCTGTCGAAGCGCACGCATCTCACAGGGCGTGGCATCGTGCGCCTTGTTCGCATTGCGCGCACGATCGCAGATGTCGCCGAGAGCGAGCAGGTGACGCAGGACCACGTGCTCGAGGCGGCGATGTACCAGGGAAGGAGGGACCAATGATGGCTGAGGGGACCTTCGAGCTGCATCCAGGTGACGCGTTGTATCCCGAGACCGTTTTGGAGCTTTCTGATGTACCTCAGACGCTCTATGTGCGCGGCAACCCCGAGGCGCTTTCGACGCCCGCGCTCTCCATCATCGGTGCGCGAAAGGCCTCGCCGTATGGTCTTGCCGTGGCAGAGCTTGCGGCGAAGGTGGCGGTTGAGGCGGGAGTGACGGTAGTTTCGGGCGGTGCGGTCGGTTGTGACCAGGCCTCGGGTTGGGCTGCGGTCAACGCCGGCGGCAAACACGTCGTGGTGCTGGGGACGGGCGCCGACGTGGTCTACCCGCGTTCGAGCGCGGGGCTTATTACGCGCACGCTCGATACGGGCGGCGCGGTCGTGTCGATCTCTCCGTGGGGCATGGGTCCGCGCAAGTTTGCCTTTCCGCGTCGCAATCGCGTGATCGCGGCCCTGTCGCAAGCCCTCTTTGTATCCGAGGCGGGTATGCCTTCCGGGACGTTTTCTACAGCCGAGGCTGCTATGGATTTGGGGCGCGAACTTCTTGCCGTGCCGGGGTCGATCCTATCGCCCGAGTCGCGTGGCACGAATTACCTCATTGCGAACGGTGCCTGCTGCATTGTCGACGAGGAGTCCATCGAGATGGCTATCTCTCGCATATACGGCACCCTGCGCTACTCGCGCCCCGATGCTCCCGGCATTGCCGACCTGAATCCAACACAGCAGACCGTGATGCATGCGCTCATCGCCTCGCCGCTCAAGGTCGACGACATCGCGGCGCTCGTCTCACTCGATGCTGTCGGCGTACTCAAACTCTTGGGTTCGCTTGAACTCGAGGGCCTTATCGAGCGCATGATGGATGGAAGGTATGCGCCCTCCAAGTTTGCCCTTCACGCCCAGACGCCCTTCGGTCACAATGGAAAACGTGTCAATTAGAAAGGTGTTTGCAGATGCAGTTCGATCAGGTGACGGTTATCGGTGGCGGTCTGGCGGGTTCGGAATGCGCGATCCAGCTGGCAGACCGCGGGTTTGCCGTAAAGCTGTGCGAGATGCGCCCCCAGGTGAGCTCCCCGGCTCACCATACCGATCACCTGGCAGAGCTCGTCTGCTCCAATTCGTTTAAGTCGACCCGTCCGGATTCCGCGGCTGGTTTGCTGAAGGCCGAGCTTGAGCGCATGGGTTCAGTCCTTCTCGACTGCGCCCATCGCGCTGCTGTTCCCGCTGGTGGCGCCCTGGCGGTCGACCGTGTTACATTCTCCGAGCTCGTCGAGGCTGAGGTTGCCGCCCGCCCCAATATCGAGGTCGTTCACGGCGAGGTCACCCAGATCCCCGAGGGCCACGTGGTCATTGCCGCGGGCCCGCTGTGTTCACCGGCGCTGAGCGAAGAGGTCATGAAGCTCGTCGGTGGCGACGCCCTTGCGTTCTTCGATGCCGCGGCGCCGATCGTCGATGCCTCCACGCTCGATATGGACGTGCTGTTTTCGCAGTCGCGCTACGAGGAGCAGGGGAGCGGCGACTATCTCAACGCTCCGCTCAACAAGGAGGAGTACGAGGCCTTTATCGAGGCGCTCACCACGGCCGACCGCGTGGTGCTCAAGGACTTTGAGGGCGGCGATCTGTTCCAGGCCTGCCAGCCTGCCGAGGAGGTTGCGCGCACCGGCAAGGACGCCATTCGCTTTGGCGCCATGAAGCCCGTCGGCCTCACCGACCCGCGTACCGGACGTCGCCCTTGGGCGGCGATTCAGCTGCGTGCCGAGAACAAGGAGAAGACCGCCTATAACCTGGTGGGCTTCCAGACCAACCTGACCTTTGGCGAGCAGAAGCGCGTCTTCCATATGGTGCCGGGCCTGGAGAACGCTGAGTTCTTCCGCTACGGTGTCATGCACCGCAATACCTTTGTCGACGCCCCGCACGTGCTCGATGGCACCTTTGCCGTGCCCGGTACCGGCGTGCGCCTGGCCGGTCAGATCACCGGCACCGAGGGGTACATGGAAGCCGTGGCGACCGGTCTGCTCGCGGCGCTCAACACCTATGCAGAGGCTATCGGCGCCGATTCCGTCGAGTTGCCCCGCGTGGGCGCCCTGGGTGCGCTCGTGGGCTATGCGACCGATCCTGCCACCGTGGGCTATCAGCCCATGCATGTCAACTTTGGCCTGGTGCCGCCACTCGAGGATGGTAAGCGCCGCAGCAAGCGCGACCGCTACCAGGCCTATGCGGACCGTGCGCTCGAGGCCCTTGACGCCTATCTGGCCACTCGCCCCGATCTGTTTGGAGGCGACCGGTCATAGCCTTTGACCTGTACGACACCGTCGACTCGTTTATCGCCTATATCGCACGCGTCGAGGGACTTTCTCCCAACACGGTGACGGCCTATGGCTCGAGGCTGGAGCGCTTTGCTGCGTGGTGCGAACGCGAGGGCATCGACGCTCGCGCCGCCGACGTACGGACCGTTCGTTCCTATTTGGCCGAGCTGTCGCGTGGCCAGGTGGCGGCTCGGACCCTTGCGGCACACCTGTCTGCCATTCGCTCACTCTATCGGTGGATGGCTGTCGAGGGGATTGTCGAGGGCGATGCGGTCTCGGCGATCGCATCGCCCAAGCTGCCGCGCGACCTGCCGGGCGTCCTTACGACTCAACAGGTGGAGGCACTCCTCAAAGCCCCCGATACCTCAACACCCGCGGGACTGCGCGATGCGGCGATGCTCGAGTTGCTCTATGCCTCGGGTGCCCGCATCTCAGAGCTTGCGGCGCTCAATGTGGAATCCATCTCATGGTCCGAGCGCACGCTGCGCCTGTGGGGCAAGGGGAGCAAAGAACGTATCGTCCCCCTGTATCGTCGTGCGCTCGAGGTGACTCGTTTCTATATTGAGGAGGGGAGGCCGGTGTTGCTCGCTCAGGCAAAGCGCCGTGACCCCGCCACCGGGCCGCATCCGCTGCTTATATCGGCGCGCGGCAATCGCATGAGCGCCGCCATGCTCCGGCGGCGGTTCCATACGCTGGCGACGCTCGCTGGCATTCCGGCCGACATCGCCCCGCATGCGATGCGCCATACCTTTGCGACCGACTTGCTCGAGGGCGGTGCGGACCTGCGCTCGGTCCAAGAGCTGCTGGGTCATGCGAGCCTGTCCACGACGCAGATCTACACGCATCTCACACCCGATCGGCTTAAGCGGGCTGTGGCTCAAGCCCATCCCCGCGGCGAATAGTTGCTGGGACGTCCCGCGCCGCACTCAGGTGTGTGGTTTTGATTGCGGGTTGGCAGGAAGAAGCATTCCTGCTATCATTCATCGGGTTGCTTCACGGCAACATGTTTTTATCACGCACGCGCGGCTACTTCATACCGTGGTGCCCGGGCTTTGGTAGCACATGTCCGGGTTGGTTTTGGAGGATGACCCCGCGCGGAGGCAAACCACAGGAGGTTTAACATGGCTACCAAGATTAATATCCGCACCCTGCTCGAGGCCGGCTGCCACTTCGGTCACCAGACCCGTCGCTGGAACCCCAAGATGAAGCCGTTCATCTTCGGTGAGCGCAACGGCATCTATATCCTTGACCTCAAGCAGACCATCCTCGACGCCGACCAGGCCTACACCTTCGTCAAGAACGTCGCCAAGGGTGGCAACGTGCTGTTCGTCGGCACCAAGAAGCAGGCTCAGGAGGCCGTCAAGAACGCTGCTGAGCGCGCCAACATGCCTTACATCAACCAGCGTTGGCTCGGCGGTATGCTGACCAACTTCGTCACCATCCGCTCCCGCATCAACCGCATGGAGGAGCTCGAGGCTATGGTCGAGGACGGCCGCATGGCTGTTCTGCCCAAGAAGGAGCAGGCTGTTCTCGGCAAGGAGCTCACCAAGCTCCAGACCAACCTCGGTGGCGCCCGCGACATGAAGGGTCTGCCCCAGGCTCTCTTCGTCATCGACACCAAGCGCGAGGAGAACGCCATCAAGGAGGCCCAGCGCCTGAACATCCCCGTCGTCGCCCTGATCGACACCAACTCCGATCCCGACGAGGTCGAGTACGGCATCCCCTGCAACGATGACGCTATCTCCGCTGTCACCCTTATGTGCGAGCTCATGGCTGACGCCTGCCTCGCTGGCTCCGGCAAGGAGCAGGTCTCCGAGGCCGAGATGGCCGCTGAGCCCAAGGCCGAGTAAATCAGTCTTAGTTAATTCTTTTTCATCTCTTTGAAAGGAACCACAATGGCCCAGATTACCGCCGCTATGGTTAAGCAGCTCCGCGAGATGACCGACTCCCCGATGATGGAGTGCAAGAAGGCTCTCGTCGAGGCTGACGGCGACATGGACGCCGCTGTCGACGTTCTGCGTAAGAACGGCCTTGCCAAGGCTGCCAAGAAGGCTGGCCGTGAGACCAACGAGGGCGCTGTCGCCGCGTTCGTCTCCGAGGATGGCAAGACCGGCGCTCTGCTCGAGCTCTCCTGCGAGACCGACTTCGTTGGCTCCAACGCCAAGTTCACCGGCTTTGCTTCCAAGGTCGCTGAGGTTGTCGCTACCACCGAGCCTGCTGACGTCGACGCTCTGCTCGAGAAGCCGATGGGCGAGGAGACCGTTTCCTCCGAGCTCACCGAGATGATTCACATCATGGGCGAGAACATGAAGATCTCCCGCTTCGCTGCTCGCAAGGCTGAGAACGGCGCGCTCGCTTCTTACATCCACATGGGTGGTAAGATCGGCGTCCTCGTCGAGTTCGCCTTCGAGAAGGCCGAGACCGCTCAGGCTGAGTCCTTCAAGACCTTCGCTCACGACGTTGCCCTTCAGGTTGCCGCCGTCGCCCCGATCTGTGCTACCCGCGATCAGGTTCCGGCCGAGACCGTCGAGCACGAGAAGCAGATCTACATGGCTCAGGCTGCCGAGTCCGGTAAGCCCGAGGCTATCCAGGAGAAGATGGCTGTCGGCCGTCTGGAGAAGTTCTACAAGCAGTCCGTGCTCACCGAGCAGGAGTTCATCAAGGACAGCTCCCTCACCATCAAGAAGTACGCTGAGCAGGTTTCCAAGGAGCTCGGCGACACCATTACCGTCGTTGCCTTTGACCGTCTGGTTCGTGGCGAGTAAATAAGCTCTTGTAGCTGGTAATGAGCAGGCTGTGGGTTTTACTCACAGCCTGCTTTTTCATGGCTCTTCTTAGAGCCTTTGATAGAATGTTGAGAGTTCAATCTAAAGGAGGATCGCTTTGTCCGACATCCGATATAAACGCGTGCTTCTTAAGCTATCTGGCGAAGCACTGATGGGCGACGGCCAGTATGGCATCGACCCCAAGGTTACCGACCATCTTGCCAAACAGGTCAAGGAGCTGCTCGCCGTTGGCCATGAGGTCGGCGTCGTTGTCGGCGGCGGCAATATTTTCCGCGGCATGGCCGGCGCTGCCGGTGGCATGGAGCGTGCTCAGGCCGACTACATGGGCATGCTGGCAACCGTTATGAACGCGCTCGCCCTGCAGGATGCCTTCGAGCACAACGATGTTCCCTGCCGCGTTATGAGCGCTATCCAGATGAACGAGATCTGCGAGCCCTATATTCGCCGTCGCGCCATCAACCACCTTTCCAAGGGCAACGTCGTTATCTTTGCCGCCGGTTCGGGCAATCCGTACTTTACGACCGACACCGCCGCGGCTCTTCGTGCGTGCGAGATCGGCGCCGAGATTCTGATTAAAGCCACCAAGGTTGACGGCATCTACGACAAGGATCCCGTCAAGTGCGCCGACGCCGTCCGTTTTGACAAGATTACCTATCACGAGGTGCTCGTCCGCGGTCTGCAGGTTATGGATTCCACGGCTACGGCACTGTGCCAGGACAACCGTATGCCGATTTTGGTCCTCAACATCGATGGCGAGGACACCGTCAAGCGCGCGCTCGCGGGTGAGCCCGTCGGCACGCTCGTCTATCAGGAGGATTAAGCATGGCAGAGAACATCACCGCCCATATGGACAAGTCGCTCGAGTCCCTCAAGCATAACTTCTCCAAGGTCCGTACCGGCCGTGCCAATGCCAACATTCTGTCCGACATCACCGTCGATTATTACGGTGTTCCCACGCCGGTCACGCAGATTGCCGCCGTCAAGACCCCCGAGGCCCACATGCTGCTCATCGAGCCGTGGGACAAGGCACTTATCAACGCTATCGTCAAGGCCATCGGCGCTTCCGATCTGGGTATTACCCCCAACTCCGATGGCACCGTCGTTCGTCTGCCGTTCCCGGCTCCCACCGAGGAGCGCCGTCGCGAGCTCGTCAAGGAGTGCCGCGAGTACGCCGAGCAGGCCAAGGTGTCTATCCGTAACATCCGTCGCGACTTCAACAACAAGCTCGAGCGCGATGAGGAGCTCACCGAGGACGATGTCCGTCGCGAGCAGGCCAAGGTCCAGAAGCACACTGATGAGTATGTCGCCAAGGTCGAGGAGCTTCTGAAGGAAAAAGAAGCCGAGGTCATGGAGATCTAAGGTGCAATACGACGAGCATAAACTGGTCGAGTACTTTGCCGACGCCCCTGCGGGCGTCGGTTTTTCAGACCTTGACCTCAATAACATTCCGCACCATATCTCATGCATCATGGACGGCAACGGTCGTTGGGCCACGTCGCGCGGTCTTGCACGCACTGAGGGCCACAAGGCGGGTATCGTCTCGCTGCGCGAGATCATTACCGCCTGCGTGCGCCTGGGCGTCGACGTGCTTTCGGCCTATGCGTTTTCTACCGAAAACTGGAACCGCCCGCAGCATGAGGTCAACGTCTTGATGCACCTGTTTGCCAAGACGTTCATCGACGAGTTGCCGCTTCTGAAGCGCGAAAACGTGCGCGTTGTCTTTTTGGGTGATATTTCCGCGCTGCCCAAGAAGACCCGCGACGTTTTTGAACGCGGTCTTGCTGAGTGCGCCGATCACACCGGTATGACGCTGGCGCTTGCCGTCAACTACGGCGCGCGTGCCGAGATTACTCGCGCTGTCCGTCAGATCGCACTCGACGTTGCCGCCGGTAAGATCGACCCTGCCGCAATTGATGACGACATGGTGGCTTCTCACCTCTATACTGCCGGTCTTCCCGATCCTGAGCTTGTGATTCGCACCTCTGGTGAGCTGCGCCTTTCGAACTATCTGCTGTGGCAGGTGGCTTATTCCGAGTTCTACGTCACCGATACCTATTGGCCCGATTTTGATCGTTGGGGCCTTGTCGACGCCATTTTGGCCTATCAGGGCCGTGACCGTAGGTTTGGTGGACTGAGCAAGACCGAGGAGGCTTAATCGTGTCCAATCGTCCCAAGGCATCTTCTCCCAAGACGCCTGCGCGCAAAGCTGCCACTTCGGGAGCGCCTGCAGCGAAGAGCGGCACCGGTTCGTGGCTGGCGGGCTTTATTACCCGTGCCGCCGCCGGTATCGTCTACGCCGTTGTCTTTATCTTGTGCTTGGTTTTGGGTATTGTGCCCACGGCCATCTTTGTTTCTGTCATGAGCGGTCTGTGCTGCTATGAGTTTTTCCGTATGACGAGGCTCGATGGCAAGATGGCTAACGAGCGCATGGGTATCGCTGCCGCCGTACTCTTTCCGCTGTCGGCGTTGGGCGATTCGATGTTGCTGAATGCCCTGCTTTTTGCCCTGATGCTCGCTGTGGGCATTTGGTATGTCTGGTCGCCGCGTACCCGCATCTCTGATGTGGCCGTGACGCTCATGGGTCCCATCTACACTGGCTTTATGCTGTCGGCTATCGTGCTGCTGCGCGATGCCGTGCCCGGTTTTGCCGGCGCCCTGCTTTCGGTGGGCGTTTGTGCGTCCCTTTGGGTCTCCGATTCGTTTGCCTACATCGTGGGCAGCCGTATCGGTAAACACAAGATGGTCCCCAAGATCTCTCCCAAAAAGAGCTGGGAGGGGTTTGTTGGCGGCATTCTTGGCTCGGTTTTGATTTGGCTCATCCTGTGGGCGACGCACTTCTACAAGCTCAGCCTGCCCTATGCGCTGCTGTGCGGCGTGGTCGTGTCCGTCCTGGGCGTTATCGGCGACCTCATCGAGTCGCGCATCAAGCGCGGTGTGGGCGTCAAGGATTCCGGCAACCTTATCCCGGGCCATGGCGGCATGCTCGATCGTAGCGATTCGCTTATCTTTGGCTGCATTACCGCGCAGCTGCTTTTGATGATCGGAGGCGTGCTGTAATGTCATTCCAGACGACGTATGGCCCCGATGGACGCCTCCGTGTTGCCATCCTGGGTTGTACGGGCTCTATCGGCACCCAGGCACTCGATGTGTGCCGTCAGCATGCTGATCGCCTGCAGGTGACGGCGCTGTCCGTTAATTCCAGCACCTCTGAGCTCGTTGCCGCTGCCCGCGAGTTCTCGGTTCCGGCGGTTGCCGTGGCCGATGTCGCTCACGGCGATGACGCCGTGCTGCAGGAGTTGCCCGAGGGAACGAAGCTCGGCGTTGGCGCGCAGGCGGTTTGCGAGCTCGCGCGTCGCGACGATGTCGACTGCGTGCTCGTTGCTATTGTGGGCGCCGCCGGTCTCGAGGCGAGCCATGCGGCCTTGACCTCGAATAAGCGCCTTGCCCTTGCCAACAAGGAGTCCCTCGTCGTCGGTGGCGACTTGCTTATGCCGTTGGCACAACCGGGCCAGCTTATTCCAGTCGACTCTGAGCACTCCGCCATCTACCAGTGCTATCTGGGGGAGGACCCGCGCGAGGCTCATTGTATTTGGCTTACCTGCTCGGGCGGTCCGTTCTTTGGCCGTACGCGCGACGAGCTCAATCGCGTGACGCGTGCCGATGCCCTCGCACATCCCACGTGGGCCATGGGTGCCAAGATCACCATTGACTCCGCCACCCTCATGAACAAGGGCCTAGAGCGCATTGAGGCCATGCATCTGTTTAACTGCGACCTCGATTTCATTAACGTGGTCGTGCAGCGTCAGTCCAAGATTCACTCTATGGTCGAGTTCGCCGACGGCTCCGTGATGGCGCATCTCGGTGCTTCCGACATGCGTATTCCCATTCAGTTCGCGTTCTCGTATCCCGAGCGTTGGGATACCCCGGCGGCTCGTATCGATTTCCGCGAGCTGGGGCAGCTCACGTTTGATGCTGCCGACATGGATACCTTCCGCTGTCTGGCACTGGCCGAACGTGCCGGCAAGACGGGTGGCACCATGCCGTGCGTGCTCAATGCCGCCAACGAGGTCGCCGTCGATGCCTTCCTGCACGATGGCTGCAGCTTTACCGATATCGATCGCATTGTGGAATCCTGCATGGATGCCCACGATATGCAGGCGGTCGATTCGTTTGAGCAGCTTCGCGACATCGATGCGTGGGCGCGTGAAAAGGCTGCGCAGGTGCTCGCCGCAACCCGTTCCTAACCCATAAGGATTGCTTTTTCGTTTTATGGATACTGTTCTGAGCGTTCTCTCATCGGTCTTTTGGGGCCTGCTGATGCTTTCCGTCCTTGTGTTTTTGCACGAGGGCGGCCACTTTTTGGCGGCGCGTGCCTGCGGCGTCCGCGTGACCGAGTTCTTTTTGGGCCTGCCGTGCCGCTTTGACATCCATTACACGTCGCGTCGCATTGGAACCAAGTTTGGCGTGACCCCGCTGCTGCTGGGCGGCTACGCTGCCATCTGCGGTATGGATCCGACCGACGTCTCGTGTGCCGATCGCGTGCTCGCGGCTATCTATCGTCATGGTCGCGTGACCGTGGCCGACCTTGCCGCCGAGCTCGAGCTATCCGAGGAGGTTGTGCTCGAGGCATGCGCCTTGCTCTTGGGTTGGGGCTCTATCGCGCCTTGGTATGAGGAAGGGGAGAAGCCCTCGCCGAGCTACTATCCCACCAAGTATCAGACGCTGCCGCGAGACGCGGCGGGTTACACCACCTTTGACGGCCGCCGTTTCGATCGCGAACATTCAACTGCCGAGGGCGATGTGTGGGAGCTGCCGTGCGGCGAGGCCGAGTTCCTTGCACAAGAGCGTTCGCACACCTATCTTGGCCAGGGCTTTCTCAAGCGCGCCTTTATGTTGCTCGCGGGCATTCTCGTCAATATCCTGACGGGCTTTTTGCTGCTTATGAGCATCTACTCTATTGCGGGTGTCACCGTGCCGATGGATACCAACGTGATCGGTCAGGTTGACGAGGGGTCTATTGCCGCCAAGGCGGGTATCGAGGGCGGCGACGCGATCCTTTCGGTTGACGGAGTATCGTGCTCTACCTGGATGGACGTTTACGATGCCATCGGTAAGGCTGCCGGTAAGGACGATATCGCCATCGAGTACGAGCGTGACGGCAAGCAGCATTCGACCGCGGTTGCGCTCAAAGAGGACGAGCGCCTAGGTGTGTATGCCTCTACGCAGGTGGTCCGTTTAGACCCCATCACGTCGGCTCGACTTTCGTTCTCCTATGTCGTGCAGACAGCGGAGGGCGTGATGCGCCTGCTCCAGCCGCAGCATACGATGGAGATTCTCGATCAGTCTTCTTCGATCGTGGGCATTAGCGTTATGTCCTCACAGGCTGCTGCTGCCGGCCCTGCCACGTTCCTTTCGTTTGCCGCCCTCATTTCGTTCTCGCTTGGCTTTATGAACCTGCTGCCCATCCCACCACTCGATGGCGGCAAGCTGGTCATCGAGATCATTCAAAAGATTGCTGGCCGCGAGCTTCCACTCAAGGTCCAGACGATTGTGAGCTATGTGGGCATCGCGCTCTTTGTGCTGCTGTTTGTCTATATGCTTCGTTCCGACATCCTTCGATTTATTCTGTAGGGGAGTGTTTGGATTGTCTTTATCCCATCCTTTGCCTCGCGAGTTGACGCGCCCCGTGCATGTGGGCGGCGTGCAGATCGGTGGTGGCGCTCCGGTCGTGGTTCAGTCCATGACCTGCACCGATACCGCTGATGCCCAGGCAACGCTTGCGCAAGTGTGCGCGTTGGTGCAGGCTGGCTGCGATATCGTGCGCGTGAGCGTGCCCACCGAGGCCGCGCTTGAGGGTTTCCGCACCATCTGTGCTGAGTCTCCGGTGCCGATCGTCGCCGATATTCACTTTAACCACAAGCTGGCCATTGGCGCTGTGGAGGCCGGTGCTGCCAAGCTCCGCATCAATCCCGGCAACATTGGCGATTGGGCCAAGGTCGATGCCGTGATCGATGCCGCGGGCGCCGCTGGGTGCGCGATTCGTATCGGCGTCAATGCCGGTTCGCTTGAGCAGGATATCGCCGAGCGCGACGACCTTACGCAGCCCGAAAAGCTCGTGATGTCGAGCGAGCGCTTCGTCAAGCACTTTGAGGACCGCGGCTTTACGAACATTGTGCTTTCGGCCAAGGCCCATAGCGTGCAAACGACGCTCGATACCTATCGAGCCCTGTCGCGTGAGATTCCCCACGTTCCGCTTCACCTGGGCGTAACCGAGGCGGGTACCAAGCTTCAGGGCACCATTAAGAGCTCGGTGGGCCTTGGTATTCTGCTGTCTGAGGGTATCGGTGACACCATGCGCGTCTCTCTCACGGCCGATCCGGTTGAGGAGCCGCCGGTCGCCTGGGGAATTTTGCAGTCGCTGGGCCTGCGTCGCCGTGGTCCCGAGATTGTCTCGTGCCCCACGTGCGCCCGCTGCCAGGTTAACCTCATTCCCATCGCCGAGGAGGTCACCGAGCGGCTTAAGAACTACTCCGCGCCGCTTTCGATCGCCGTTATGGGATGCGCGGTCAATGGCCCCGGCGAGGCCTCTGACGCCGACTTGGGCGTTGCCTGCGGACGAGGTCAGGGCCTGCTCTTTTCGCATGGCCAGATCATTGGTAAAGTAGCTGAGGATCAAATTGTCGACGCGCTGATGGCCGAGGTCGACAAACTTATTGAGGAGAAGTAAATGACTCGAGCAATGTATATGTCTAAGCTCTATGCGCCGACGCTTAAAGAGGATCCGGCGGACGCTGAGCTCGCCAGCCACCGCCTGCTGCTCCGTGCCGGCATGATCCGCAAAGAGGCCGCCGGCCTGTATTCCTATCTGCCGCTCGCATGGCGCTCGATCCGCAAGATCGAGAATATCGTGCGCGACGAGATGGACGCTGCCGGTGCCCAGGAGCTTATGATGCCTATCATGGTCGACGCCGAGTTGTGGCGTGAGTCCGGCCGCATCGACGCCTATGGCAAGGAGCTTGTGCGCTTTGACGACCGTCACGGTCGCGAGTTCGTCCTGGGTCCCACCCACGAGGAGACCGTCACGGCCCTGGTGCGCAATGAGCTGCGCTCCTACAAACAGCTGCCCGTCAACCTGTACCACATTCAGGACAAGTTCCGCGACGAGTTCCGTCCCCGCTTTGGCCTGATGCGCGGTCGCGAGTTCATCATGAAGGACGCCTACAGCTTCTCCGCCACGCAGGAGAGCCTGCAGGAGGAGTACGACAAGATGAAGCAGGCCTACGCTAACATCTGCGAGCGCTGCTACATCAAGGCTCTGCCCGTTGTCGCCGACTCCGGCGAGATCGGCGGCGACACTTCCGTCGAGTACATGGCTCTTGCCGACGCCGGCGAGGCTTCGCTCGTCTACTGCGACGATTGCGGTTTTGCTGCCGATGACGAGGCTGCAAGCACCAAGGTCGTTGTGACCGAGGGCCCCGGCGATGGCACGCTCACCAAGGTCGAGACTCCGGGTATGGGCACCATCGAGGCCGTTGCCAAGTTCTTCGGCTTCCCCGAGAACGGCACGCGCAAGTCGCTGGCACTCATCGACTCCGAGGGCAAGCCGGTCGTGGCCATTGTCCCGGGCGACCACGAGCTCAATGACTGCAAGGCCGAGCATGTCTTTGGCAAGGGCTACCGCATGATGACCGACGAGGAGCTTCAAGCGAACGGCCTGCACAAGGGCTTTATCGGACCGGTCAACCTGCCCGAGGGCATCCGTCTGGTGTGCGACGAGAGCCTGCGCGATTCCAAGCAGTGGGCCTGCGGTGCCAACGAGGTCGATTATCACTTTACCGGTGCCTGCCCCGAGCGCGACTTTACCGTCGATGAGTGGGCCGATCTGGTCACCGTTGTCGCCGGCGACCCCTGCCCGCACTGCGGCAAGCCGCTCTCCGCTGCCCGCGGCATCGAGGTCTCTCAGGTCTTCCAGCTGGGCACCAAGTATTCCGAGGCCATGGGTGCCACCTTTATGGACGAGGATGGCAAGGAGAAGCCGCTCATCATGGGCTGCTACGGCGTTGGTGTGTCCCGCTCGCTCGCTGCCGTCGTGGAACAGCACAACGACGAGCACGGTATCGTCTGGCCGGTCTCCGTTGCCCCGTACGAGGTCGCGGTGATTCCGCTCGATCCCAAGAAGGAGGAGTGCGCTACCGTCTGCGAGCAGATCGTTGATGGCCTGTGCGCCGAGGGTATCGAGGTCGTCGTCGATGACCGTGACGAGCGTCCCGGCTTTAAATTTGCCGACAACGACCTTATGGGCTTCCCGTATCAGGTCGTTCTGGGTAAGCGTGGCCTCAAGAACGGCACCGTCGAGCTCAAGGACCGTGCTACGGGTGAGCGCGAGGACGTGGCGATCGACGAGGTCGTCGCCAAGGTCGCCGAGCTTGTGAAGGCGGCACGCCGTTAATCGGCGATTTCGCTTGTAGTTCGATATACGGGACGGCCCCGCATTTCTCCAGATAGGGGAGATGCGGGGCCGTCCTTTTATCTTGTCGGCGTACTCAATCGCTAAAAGGAAACCCCACAGCCCATGCGAGCTGCGGGGTTTCCTTTGTGCCTCCGATGCGAAATAAATCGCTCAGATATTACTGATAATCGACGACGTCGATCCAGTTCTTCAGGAACTCATCGTTCACGTTGCGCTTACGAGCGAGCTCGGAAGCGGCGACGATGCTCGTCCACTGACGCACGACCTGCATGGGCATGTCGGCGCGGTCGCAGTAGAGCTCTAGATAAGCCTCGGCCTGGTCCTTGCTGTTGAGGGCAAAGAGCAGGTAGGTGGTGGCAACGTCGGCAGCAGGGGAGCCCTGGGTAGCGTGTGCCCAGTCGCACACATAGAGCTGGCCGTCGTCGCCGACGATGACGTTGGAGGGGTTGAAGTCGCCGTGGCAGACCTTGAACTCCTTGGTCATACCGTCCAGACGCTCCTGAAGGTTGTAACGCGTGGTGGCATTGAGCTGATCAAGGCTGTCGATCATGCGGGCGAACTTGTCGCGCTGACGGTTGAGCAGCGGGGAGGTGTAGCCGTGGATATCGATCTGGAGGTCGACGAACATCTCGAGGTACTCACCGAAGCGCTGGGGCTCGGCAGTCATCTTCTCGGCAAGGGTGGTGCCCGGAACCTTCTCGGTCACGAGCGCCCAGCCGTTGGCGTTCTCGAGCTGGGAAACCTCGAGAGCCTTGGGGCTGCGGATGCCGCACTCATTGATGCGGGCAAGATTCAAAGCCTCGTTGAACACGTCGGAGACAGGCTTGGTCTCGTTAAAGACCTTGACGATCTTGTCGCCCAGGTCGTAAACGACCTTGTTGCCACGGCGGACGAGCTCGGTCTTGGAATCGGGTAGCAGCATGGTTGCATCCTTTCAACGATGCGATAGAAGCGACGGCGGGGGTGTGTGAAACACCCGTGCACCCCCGCCGCAAAAAACCGTGCTAAAAACTAGCAGACGGCGTAGTCCTGGGGCTCGCGGCCGTAGTAGGCGTCCAGGTAGAGCTCCTTGATCTCGCTCATGAGCGGGTAGCGCGGGTTAGCGCCGGTGCACTGGTCGTTGAATGCCTGCTCGGTCATCTCGTCGAGGGTGTCGAGGAAGTACTGCTCGTCAACACCGTAGTCGGCGATGGTCTTCTTGACACCGATGAAGTCCTTGAGCTCCTCGAGCTTCGTGATGAAGTTCTCGAAGACCTCCTTGTCGTCCTTGCCCTCGATACCGCAGTACTTGGCCATCTCGGCGTAGTTGTGCAGCGCGTTGGGGTAAGGATACTGGGAGAAGGTACCCATCTTGACGGGAGCCTCGGCGGCGTTGTAGCGCATGACGCGGGTCAGGATGACGGCGTTAGCGATGCCGTGGGGCAGGTGATGGAAAGCGCCGAGCTTGTGAGCCATGGAGTGGTTGAGGCCCAGGAAGGCGTTGGCGAAGGCCATACCGGCCATGCAGGAGGCGTTGTGCATCTCCTCGCGGGCGTGCGGGTCCTTGGCGCCGTTCGTGAAGCTGGAGGGCAGGTTCTCAAAGACGAGCTTGGCAGCGCGCTCGGAGAGGCCCTTGGTGTAGTCGGAAGCCATGATGGAGACGTAGGACTCGATGGCGTGGGTCATGACGTCGATGCCGGAGGCAGCGGTCAGGCCGCGCGGGGCGGTCATGCAGTTGTCGGCGTCGACGATAGCCATGTTGGGGAGCAGCGCGTAGTCGGCGAGCGGCCACTTGATGCCGGTCTCCTTGTCGGTGATGATGGCGAACGGCGTGCACTCGGAGCCGGTACCCGAGGAGGTCGGGACGGCGACGAAGTAGGCCTTCTTGCCCATCTCGGGGAAGGTGAAGATACGCTTGCGGATGTCCATGAAGTCCATGGCCATGTCCTCAAACTTGCACTCGGGGTGCTCGTACATCATCCACATGATCTTGCCGGCGTCCATAGCTGAGCCACCGCCGACGGCGATGATGACGTCCGGCTCAAAGAGAGCCATCTGCTTGGCGCCGCGACGTGCGCACTGCAGCGACGGATCGGGCTCGACGTCGTAGAAGCAGTCGTGGGCGATGCCCATCTCGTCGAGCTTGGCCTCGATGGCGCGGGTGTTGCCATTCTTGAAGAGGAACTGGTCGGTAACGATGAAGGCGCGCTTCTTGCCCATGACGTTGCCCAGCTCGTCGAGGGCGACGGGCGTGGAACCCTTCTTGAAGTAGACCTTCTCGGGAGCGCGGAACCACAGCATGTTCTCACGGCGCTCGGCCACAGTCTTAACGTTGATCAAGTGCTTCACCCCAACGTTCTCGGAGACGGAGTTGCCGCCCCAGGAGCCGCAGCCCAGGGTCAGAGACGGCTTCATGCCAAAGTTGTACAGGTCACCGATGCCACCGTGCGAGGACGGGGTGTTGATGACGATGCGGCAGGCCTTCATGACGTGCTCGAACAGGCTGATCTTCTCGGCCTGGGCGGGGTGCACGTACAGAGAGGCGGTGTGGCCCGGGCCACCGGCGAGCACCAGGTGCTCGGCCTTGTCGACGGCCTCCTGGAAGTCCTTGGCGTGGTACATGGCCAGGACCGGGGAGAGCTTCTCGTGGGAGAACTCCTCCTTGGCGGGGTCGGTGGAGGTGACCTCGGCGATCAGGATCTTAGTCTTGGCGGGAACCTCGATGCCGGCGAGCTCGGCGATCTTGGCGGCAGCCATGCCGGGGATGCGGTGATCGAGGGCGCCGTTCTTGAACATGGCGGCACGCAGGGCCTCCATCTCGGCACCCTGCTTGACGAAGTAGCAGCCGCGCTTCTGGAACTCGGCCTTGACCTGGTCGTAGATGGTGTCGATGACGGTCACGGACTGCTCGGAAGCGCAGATCATGCCGTTGTCGAAGGTCTTGGAGTGGATGATGGAGTTGACTGCGAGCAGAACGTCGGCGGTGTCGTCGATGACGACCGGGGTGTTACCGGCGCCAACGCCCAGGGCGGGCTTGCCCGAGGAGTAGGCGGCCTTGACCATGCCCGGGCCACCGGTGGCGAGGATGATGTCGACGTCGCGCATGACCATGTTGGTCAGCTCGATGGAGGGGACATCGACCCAGCCGATGATGCCCTCGGGGGCACCAGCCTTGACGGCGGCGTCAAGCACGAGCTTGGCGGCGGCGATGGTGCACTTGGCGGCAGCCGGGTGCGGGGAGATGATGATGGCGTTGCGGGTCTTCAGGCTGATCAGCGTCTTGAAGATTGCGGTGGAGGTGGGGTTGGTCGTCGGGATGACGGCGCCCACGATGCCGATGGGCTCGGCGATCTTGGTGATGCCGTAAGCCTCGTCGCGCTCCAGGACACCACAGGTCTTGGTGTTCTTGTAAGCGTTGTAGATGTACTCTGCGGCGTAGTGGTTCTTGATGACCTTGTCCTCAAGAACGCCGCGGCCGGTCTCCTCGATGGCCATTTTCGCCAACGGGATACGAGCCTTGTTGGCGGCCATGGCGGCCTCATAGAAGATCTTGTCGACCTGCTCCTGCGTGTACGTAGCAAAAAGCGCCTGGGCCTCTCGCATCTGAGCGAGCTTAGCCTCAAGCGCCTCTACGTTGTCCACAATTGCGGGAGTAGTGTTTTCCGGTGACTTTTTCACCATTTGTGTCTCCTTGCGATCGGAGATTTACCCTACAAGATGCATGATAGCAAGAAATAATTCGGTGAACGGTCAGATTCCCGTAAAAGACAAACTAAAACGCTTCAATCAAATGAACCGTTTCAACTAAAACTATGCCCAATGCATCGCCCTGCTCATTGGGGACAGACTCTCATGAGTATTTCACTGGGAAAACGGGACATCTGTTTGATAATCGCTATTCGCGGGTCGCGGTTGAGTCGGACACACAGGCGGTGCAGCTACTCGATTACATCCATTTCAATCCCGTGTAAGGTGCGTCCGACTCGCTCGAGGCGTACCGTTAGTTACAAGGCATACCAGCTGCGCTATGATCCCTTTGACATCTGCAAACCCTCATATAAGTCTGTCCCCAATGAGTGCAAAAAGGCGCCCTCCGTAGGGGAGGGCGCCTTTGGTAAGTTCTATGTGAACGCGAGGTCTTTGACCCGGAGAGTCCGAGGTACTTGTTGGTAAGACCTTATTTACGAGCGCGCAACCTTGCCGGACTTGAGGCAGGTGGAGCAAACGTTCATCTTGCGACGGTGACCATCGACGACGACGTAAACGCGCTGGATGTTGGGGCGGAACTTACGGTTGGTGACGCGGTGAGAGTGGCTGATGGAGCGACCGGCAACGGGGTGCTTACCGCAAACTTCGCAAACTTTGGACATAACTGACCCTCCTTGGGCGACAAACGAACATGTCGCGTTAACAAACAAGCCTGAACTATAGCACAGAAGTCGCTCCCTGTGCGCAATCTACACAGAGATATTCCTCTTTTGGCGATAGTGCTCACGCCACGGCCCTGGACGTAGATCCGATTTGCGTGCAGCAGAGGGGATTATGCCAGCTCGTGCGTGCGTTTTCAAGCTCGTCCCACAAATATATAGGTTTATTGAGCTTTGGGCTCCGTTTACGGATTGCTCTGTATTTATGCTCGCAATTAAGCTCGAGGTTGGCTACACTATCCCATGACCATTAAAGGGGTACGAGATACCCACATGGAATTACATAGCTGCCCAAAGAGCAGCCCTTCCTGTGGGTGTCTGGTCCGCTTTAAGCGGTCGGGCATCTATTTTTTTGACTGTGTCAGCAGTCAAGACATGTGAGGAAGGAGATCGATGGGCACGACTTCCCCCAAGGCGGTCATCATGGACGAGACCGCCGTCAATCGAGCGATGACCCGCATCGCGCACGAGATTCTCGAGCGCAACGAGGGCTGTGAAGACCTCGCTCTGGTCGGCATCGTCACGCGCGGCGACCTTCTGGCAAAGAAGCTCGCCGAGGAGATCAAGGAGATCGAGGGCATCGACGTTCCGCTCGGCAGCCTCGACATCAGCTTCTACCGCGATGACTATGCGACCAATTTCGCTCCCGCGATCCACGCCACCAACATTCCCTTTAGCGTCGACGGCAAGCGCGTCGTGCTGGTGGACGACATCCTGTATACGGGCCGTACCATTCGCGCCGCTCTCGACGCCGTCATGGACCTGGGCCGTCCGAACCGCATTGAGCTGGCTGTCCTCGTTGACCGCGGCCACCGCGAGCTCCCCATCTCGCCGGACTTTGTCGGCAAGAACGTTCCCTCGTCGCATGAGGAGAACGTGCACCTATATATGAAGGAAGTCGACGGCCACACCGCCGTCGAGATTAACGACGTCGCGCCGGGTTCCCACGTGGGCTCCGCGCCGCTGGGAGGTGAGTAGTACCGTGGCGTTCAACCATAAGCACCTGATCGACATTACCGAGTACTCCGAAGAGGACATCAAGCTCATCCTCGAGACCGCCAAGGCGTTCTCCGAGGTTAACGAGCGTGCGATCAAGAAGGTCCCCACGCTCAAGGGCAAGACCATCGTCAACATGTTCAACGAGCCCTCGACGCGCACCCGTAGCTCCTTCGAGCTCGCCGAGAAGCGTCTTTCGGCCGACAGCCTCAACTTTGGCGGCTCCTCGACCTCCACGGTCAAGGGCGAGAGCCTCGTCGATACCGTCGAGACCCTCAACGCCTATAAGATCGACTGCATCGTTGTGCGCGACAAGCACGCCGGCGCTCCCTACATCGTCACGCAGAACTCGCCCGCGAGCGTCATCTGCGCCGGTGACGGCAAGCACAACCACCCCACGCAGGCCCTGCTCGACCTGTACACCATCTGGGAGCACAAGGGTGACTTCCACGGTCTGAAGGTCGCCGTCGTCGGCGATATCGCGCACTCCCGCGTCTGCGGCTCGCTGATCCCCGCCCTTAAGATCATGGGCTGCGAGACCTACGCCGTCGCCCCCGGCACGCTGCTGCCGCCGGCGCCCGAGGTCCTGGGCTGCGACCACGTGACGAGCGACCTCGATTCCGTCCTGCCCGAGCTGGACGTCGTCTACATGCTGCGCGTGCAGCAGGAGCGCCTCGAGGGTGCCCCGTTCCCCACGATTCGCGAGAACCACAAGCTCTTCGGCCTGACCAAGGACCGCGAGAAGCTCATGAAGCCCGACGCGATCATCTGCCACCCGGGCCCCATCAACCGCGGTGTCGAGTTCGACTCCTATATGGCCGACCACCCGCAACGCTCCGTCATCCTGGAGCAGGTCTACGCCGGTATCTGCGTGCGTATGGCTATCCTGTATCTGCTGCTTGGAGGTGCCGATAATGGCCTTGCTTCTTAAGAATGCCCATGTCGTCGACCCGTCCGTCGAGCTTGACGGTGTCGTTGACGTCCTGATTGACGGCGACAAGATCGCCGAGGTCGGCGAGAATCTCGCCGTCGAGGGAGCCGAGGTCCGCGATCTTTCCGGCAAGTACCTCGTCCCTGGCCTGGTGGATATGCACGTTCACCTTCGCGAGCCCGGCTACGAGGTCAAAGAGGACATCGAGAGCGGCACCCGCGCAGCTGCCAAGGGCGGCTTTACCGGCGTGTGCGCCATGCCCAACACCGATCCCGTCACCGATAACGGCACCGTCGTGGAGTTCGTCAAGTCCCGTGCTGCCGAGGTCGGTCACTGCCGCGTCTATCCGTCGGGCGCCATGACCCGCGGTCTTAAGGGCGAGGCCATGTCCGAGATGGGCGATATGGTCGCCCACGGCGCCGTCGCCTTCACCGACGACGGTCGCGGCGTGCAGGGCGCGGGCATGCTCCGTCGTTGCATGGACTACGGCAAGATGTTCGGCAAGGTCTTTATGAGCCACTGCCAGGACGAGGATCTGGTCGGCCACGGCCAGATCAACGAGGGCAAGGTCTCGACCCGTCTGGCTCTCGAGGGTTGGCCGGCTGCCGGCGAGGAGCTCCAGATCGCCCGCGACATCGAGATCGCCAAGCTGACTGGTGCCAAGCTGCACATCCAGCACATCTCCACCGCCCATGGTCTGGAGATTGTGCGTGCCGGTAAGGCCGCTGGCGTTCAGGTTACCTGCGAGGCCACCCCGCACCACATGTTCCTGACCGAGAACGACCTGGACGAGACCTACAACACTTCGCTCAAGGTCAACCCGCCGCTGCGTACCGAGGAGGATGCCGAGGCCATTCGTCAGGGCGTCATCGACGGCACCGTCGACGTTATCGTCACCGATCACGCTCCCCACACCCCGTGGGAGAAGGCCCGCGAGTTCGAGCTTGCGCCCTTTGGCATGATCGGCCTCGAGACCTCGCTGTCGCTCGTACTCACCGAGCTGGTCAACACGGGCAAGATGAGCATGGGCCGTATGGTCGAGCTCATGGCCATCAAGCCGCGTGAGATCCTGGGCCTCGACCAGGTTCAGGTCAAGGCGGGCTCCGTTGCCGACCTGACCGTGTTCGACGCGTCCGCCACCTGGACGGTTGGCGAGGACGGTTACGAGTCGCGCGCCGAGAACTCCGGTTTTGCCGGCCGCACGCTCACCGGTCGTGCCACCGATGTGTTTGTCGGCGGTAAGCAGACGCTTGCCGACGGCTGCATCTGCTAGCATAGCCTTATCGCTTTTGTGCGCGGCGCCCTTGCGGTGCCGCGCTTTCTGTTCGTTTTGACCATGCAATCGCATGGGGGATTGGAGCGTCTATGCCCACACCTTCCACTGCACGCATGCACGACTTCGAGGTCGTCTCGAACCAGGAGATCGCCGACGGCATCTTCTCGCTCGTCATCTCGGCCCCCAAGCTTGCAAGTGCGCTCAAGCCCGGTCAGTTTGTGAACATCGCCGTGCCCGGCGATGCGTCCTCGCTGCTTCGCGTGCCCCTGAGCTTCTATCGCGCCGACGCCCAGGCCGGTACCGTCGAGCTGTGGTACGCCGTCGTGGGCGACGACACCCGTCGTCTGTCGCAGATGGCCCCCGGCTCCAAGTCCAACCTGTTGGGCCCTGGCGGCCGCGGCTGGCTTGTTCCCGAGGGCACCAGGAAGGCGCTGCTCGTGGCGGGCGGCATCGGCGTTCCGCCCGTGCTCTGCCTCGCCGGCAAGCTTGTCGAGCAGGGTGTGGCCGTCGACGTGTGCCTGGGCTTTGGCACCGCGTCCAAGGCCGTGGGTGTCGATGAGTTCCGCGCGCTGGGCGCCACGGTCAACGTTTGCACCGACGACGGCTCGCTCGGCACGCACGGTTTTTGCACCGACCCGGCAGCCGAGCTGCTCGGCGAGGGCGGCTACGACTACGTAGCCAGCTGCGGTCCCGCCGTCATGATGAAGAAAGTCGCCGCCGCTGCCGCTGAGGCCAGTGTGTACTGTGAGGTGTCGCTCGAGCGCATGATGAGCTGTGGCTTTGGCGCCTGCAACACCTGCAATGTCGAGACGGTTGACGGTATGAAGGGCGCCTGCATGTGCGGCCCCGTGTTCGATGCTTCCAAGGTGG
Source organism: uncultured Collinsella sp. (assembly GCA_902488525.1). GTDB lineage: Bacteria > Actinomycetota > Coriobacteriia > Coriobacteriales > Coriobacteriaceae > Collinsella. The sequence goes on along the minus strand of CABTWP010000001.1, from coordinate 7,270 downwards.
TGGTCTTCTAGTGGGTACCGTGAACATGGCCGTCGATTTCGGCGGCGTCAAGATGCAGAACCCCATCAACACCGCAGCCGGTACCTTTGGCTACGGTTGGCAGTTCCAGAACTTCTTTGATGTTTCCCAGCTGGGCGCCATCACCACCAAGGGTTGCGCAGCCGAGCCCTGGCCCGGCAATCCCGCGCCCCGCATGGCCGAGATCCCCGGCGGTATGATCAACTCCGTGGGCCTTCAGAACCCCGGCGTGGCCGCCTTTGCCCGCGAGTCCGGCCCGTGGCTCGAGCAACTGTCCAAGGACGGTTGCCAGGTCATCTGTCAGGTTGCCGGCCACTCCGTTGACGAGTTTGTGCGCGCGCTCGAGATGTATGTCGAGCTATGCCCCTGGGCTGCCGGCTACGAGATCAACGTGAGCTGCCCCAACATCGCCGCCGGCGGTGCCGCCATGGGCTCTACGCCCGAGGGCGCCTCTTCCGTTATGGCTGCCTGCCGCAAGGTGACCGATAAGCCGCTGTTCGTGAAGATGGCGCCGGTCAACGTCGCCGAGATCGCCAAGGCCCTCGAAGCCGCCGGCGCCGACGGCCTTTCGGTCATTAACTCCATCCAGGGCATGGCCATCGACGTCCATACCCGCAAGTCCCGCGTGGCAAAGCCCAAGGGCGGCCTTTCGGGCCCGCTGTGCCACCACATCGCCGTGCGCATGGTCTGGGAGGTCGCCCAGGCCGTCGATATCCCCATCAACGGTGTCGGCGGTGTCATGACCGGCGAGGATGCGGCCGAGTTTATCCTGGCCGGTGCCACCTGCGTGTCGGTTGGCATGGCCAACTTCGTCGATCCGTGCGCTTCGATTAAGATCGCGCACGAGCTCGAGGCCTGGGCGGAGTCCCAGGGCGTGAAGGACATCAACGAGCTGGTAGGTGCTTTCGAATGCTAGAGACCGATGCCCGCGACCGCGTTATCGTCGCCCTCGACTGCGACCGTGAGCGTGCGCTCGAGCTCGCCCACGAGCTTTCTGGTCATGCCGCCTGGCTCAAGGTTGGCATGACGCTCTATTACGCCGAGGGTCCTGAGATCGTCAAGACGTTCAAGGATTTGGGCTTTAAGGTTTTCCTCGACCTTAAGTTCCATGATATTCCGCATCAGGTTCGCGGCGCCGCCCGTTCGGCCTCGCTTGCTGGTGCCGACCTGCTCTCGGTTCACGGCTTGGGTTCGGGCGCCATGCTTTCTGCCTGCCGCGAGGGTGCCGAGGAGGCGCGCGAGGACCGCGCCAAGCTCGTCGCCATCACCGTTCTCACGAGCATGAATCAGGATGCCTTGAGCGAGATCGGCGTCGAGTCGCCCGTGTCCGAGGAGGCCGCCCGCCTGGCAAAGCTCGCTCAGGCCAACGGCATCGATGGCATCGTGTGCTCGCCGATGGAGGCTCACGACATGCGTGAGCTGCTGGGTTCTGATGCCCTGATCGTGACTCCGGGCGTGCGTCCGGTGGGTGCCGCCCTTGGTGACCAGTCCCGCGTGGCGACGCCTTCCCAGGCTATCGAGCGCGGCGCAAGTCATATTGTGGTGGGCCGTCCCATCACCGGCGCCGACGATCCGGTTGCCGCCTTTGACGCCATCGTCGCCGAGCTGGTCGAAAACGTCGCGTAAAAGATTCCCCTAAGTCACCACTTTTGGGTCTCATTAGCACAAAATAGCCCCTGTGCCTGCGTAAACTTTCCCATCCTTTGTGTGGAATCGCAGGTCAGGGGCTTAACTTTGGGCGCAGTATATTGCACTTTTTGCGGGTATCGTCTAACCTATGGAGCCGCGATTGGGCATTTTGTACGTTCTACGTGCTAAAATGCCAATTATTGAATCAGATATAACCCAACTACTTGGAGGTACGAATGGCACTCCCTCAGCTTACCGATGAGCAGCGCAAGCAGGCTCTTGAGAAGGCTGCTGCCGCACGTCACGCCCGCGCTGAGCTTCGCGAGCAGATCAAGAAGGGCGAGAAGTCCCTCGAGTCCGTGCTCAACTCCGATGACCCCATCGCTTCCCGCATGAAGGTTTCCACCCTCATCGAGTCTCTTCCTGGTTATGGCAAGGCCAAGGCCGCCAAGATCATGGAGGAGCTCGGTATCTCCGCTACCCGTCGCGTCCAGGGCCTCGGCGTCCGTCAGCGCGAGCAGCTCCTCGAGCAGCTGACCAAATAAGTGAGCGCTCAGGATTCCAAGCTCTTTGTGATTTCTGGACCGTCAGGCGCAGGCAAGGGTACGCTCGTCACTCGTGTGCGCGAGCGCCGCTCGAACCTGGGCCTGACGGTTTCGGCTACCACGCGAGCACCACGCAAAGGTGAGGTCGACGGCGTCAACTACTTTTTTCTGACGCGCGAGGAGTTCGACCGCCGCGTGGCAAACGGTGAGTTTGTTGAGTGGGCCGAGGTCCACGGTAACTGCTACGGCACGTTGGTGAGCGAGGTCCAGTCCAAGCTCGCCTCTGGTTCGTCTCTGATTTTGGAGATCGATGTCCAGGGCGCCCTGCAGGTGAAGGAGCGTTTCCCCGAGGCCGTGCTGATCTTTATCAAGCCGCCTTCGCTTGAGGTGCTCCGCGAGCGTCTAGTCGGTCGCGGTACCGAGACGCCCGAGACGATTGAGCTGCGTATGGCAAACGCCGCCGATGAGCTTGCCCTTGCCGACCGCTACGACGACGTCGTGGTTAATGACGATCTCGACCGCGCGACCGATGAGCTCGTTCGCGTTCTCGATATGCATGAAAGGATCTGAGGTCCGTGTCCGTTGTAAAGCCTTGCATTGACGATCTTCTGGAGAAGACCGATCACAACCGCTTCCTGCTCGCTTCGCTTGCCTCCAAGCGCGCCTGCGACATCAATAGCATGCTGCGTGGCCAGCACAACCGCGTGCTTGCCGTCCAGGATGTCGATGACATCACCATCGGGCTTTCCGGTGCCGATACCATCTCGATGGCTATGGACGAGATTGTCGACGGCGACATCTCTTACGACGAGGCCCGTTACGAGAAGGCGCTCGGCCACAAGGTTGCTGAAGCCTAAATGGCGGCTCGCGTCTGCCTGGTCCACTATCACGAGGTTGGACTGAAGGGCAAGAACCGCGCACATTTTGAGCATATCCTCATGGATAACATTAAGGCGGCTTTGGCCGCCTTTTCCGTGAACGCCGTGTCTCGAATTTCCGGTTATATCCTCGTGACCTTTAACGAGCATCAGGCCGATGATGCGGCGCGTGTTATTCGCACCGTTCCCGGCGTTGCTCGTGTGTCTTTGGCGTATCACACCAACCGCGACCCGCAGGAGTACTGCGCCGCCGCCGTCAAGGCGCTGCGCGAGTTTGGTTCCTTCGATTCGTTTAAGGTGCACGCTAAGCGCTCCAATACCGACTATGAGCTCACCTCGATTGACATCAATCGTCAGGTGGGCGAGGTGTTGTGTGAGGCCTTCCCCGATAAAAAGGTTCAAATGCACGACCCCGATGCGATGGTGCACGTACTGGTGGTCCAGGGTAGCGTTTATGTGTACGCGCGCTCCGAGCGCGGCGTGGGCGGTCTGCCGGTGGGTTCTGCCGGCAAGGTCGTGACGCTGCTGTCGTCAGGTATCGATTCTCCGGTGGCGACCTGGATGCTCGCGCGTCGCGGCGCGGTGTGCGTGCCGGTACATTTCTCCGGTCGTCCGCAGACGCCCGATACGAGCGAGTATTTGGTGCAGGATATCATCCGTGCGCTTGAGCCGGGTGTCCAGATCGGCCGCCTGTACGTGGTGCCGTTTGGCGACTGCCAGCGTGAGATTTCGGTCACCTGTCCCAGCAACCTGCGCGTGATCATGTATCGCCGCATTATGTATTCGGTTGCCGAGCGCATCGCGCATATCGAGGGCGCTAAGGCCATCGTTACGGGCGAATCGCTTGGGCAGGTTGCCTCCCAAACGCTTGAGAACATCATGGCTGTCAACGAGGCCGTGAAGATCCCCGTGTTCCGTCCTCTCATCGGTTCGGACAAGCAGGAGATCATCGCGCGCGCCGAGGAGATCGGTACGTTCGATATCTCGACTGAGGCCGCTCCCGACTGCTGCACGCTGTTTATGCCGCGCCGTCCCGAGACGCACGCTAAACTCGATGCCGTGCATGAGGCCTGGGAGTTGTTCGATCACGAGGAGATGATCGAGCGCCTGCTCAAGCAGACCGAGTACATCGACTTCGAGAGCAACACGTATAAGGCCCCTAAGACCTTAAAACGCAAACATTCGGAGCTTGCTCCGCGTGAGATTTACCAAGATCACGAGTAATTTTGTGCATAGACCGACGATGCGTCTGCATCGTCGGTCTTTTGCTATCTGGGCATTTTGCGGCTAAGTGTTCATTTGCTGACGTGTGCCTGAATAAATGGACAGTATTTCGCAAGGTTTTGGTCGGCTTTTGGTTTGACCGCGAAAACCGGTTTTGGAGAATGGCTGTTGCAGGACTCTTTTCCTGACACGATGTTGTTGGGAGGTTTTGCTATGGCGCAGCGCGAACAACACGAACGGGTCAAACGGATGGACCGCTTGGCGGACAAGCTGCTCGGTCATAAGGCAGTGGTGATGGCGATACTGGTCGTCATTGCGATGGCGAGCGGCTTGGCGATGGCGAACCTTGGCGGCGGTGCCGGTGGTGTGTCGTTTGAGCGCACTGACGGTACGGGCTCGTTGGTGGAGCCGGGATCCGGTGATGCCTCGAGCGGAAAGACATCCGAAGGTTCTTCGACTAAGGCTTCTGCCGCGGCAGAGGTCTATGTCGATGTCGATGGCGCCGTTGTGTCGCCAGGTGTATATCGTCTCAAAGACGGCGCGCGGGTGGCTCAGGCGATTGATGCCGCCGGCGGGCTGGCGCCCGAGGCAGACGTTACGGGGCTCAATCGGGCATCTAAGGTCACTGATGGACAAAAAATCCACGTTCCAACGGTAGGGGAGCAGCAGGCGTCCATTGCGGAAGCCGATGTTGATGGTGGGGCTTCCGCATCGTCGGGCGTGAGTGGCGCTACAGGCCTAGTAAACATCAATACGGCAAGTGCGGCGGAGCTGCAGACGCTTTCGGGCATCGGGCCTTCTATGGCCCAGTCAATTATCGACGAACGGACGCAAAACGGGGCCTTTGCCTCGGTCGATGACCTTATGCGCGTATCGGGGATCGGTGAGAAGAAACTCGCCAAAATTAAAGATTGCATCTGTGTATGAGTGCGACCGAGCGCGAGCATGTGATGCCTCCGCGGCCCCTGATGCCGTGGACGATGGCCCTGTGTGCCGGCATGTGCATGAGCTGCGCCTTGGTGCTCAACGTGACCGCTGATGCGCTGCTGAGGGAGCAGGCGCCGGCGGTCGGGCCGCTATGGGCCATTCCCGTCGCGGCGGCGGTATTCGTTGTGCTGGCTCAATCTTGTGCGCGGCTTGCCCCTTGGAAGCGGTGGCTGTATGCCGCGTCCGTCGGTCTCGTGGCGGGAGCGGTCGTCTCGGCGTGGTGGGCTGTGGGCGCGCTAAGCGCCTCGAAGGCGCTCGACGCTCGAGCGGCAAGCAGCCTCGAGTTTGTCGTGCAGGGTGATCCATCCATAAACGACGACGTGTATTCCTATACCTGCGAGGCACGCGCGGACGGCAAGAACTTGGCAACGGTTCGCCTATCGTGTGAGCGCGAGCTCAGGGTCGGGGCGCACATGCGTGTTATCGGTCGCGTTTCACGTTTTGAGAACGATGCGTATGGACGATCGCGTGTGCTCCGAGGCGAGGTATGCAAGGTAAAAGCCGTTCGGATTTTATCGGTCGATGAGGGCTCTCCGGGGCCGCTGCTTCGGCTGCGAAATGGGCTGCTTGCGTCCATCGCGCCTGCGACCGACCCGGCGCGTGCGTTCATAGCCGGTGTCGTCTGCGGTCGTTCGGCCGAGCTGCACGCCCAACCGGCGGGCGACTGGTTTTCGGTGACGGGAACGGCGCATCTAATCGCCGTCTCGGGCAGCCATTTGGCTATCGTGGGGTTTGTAATCGAGGGTGTATTGCAAAAGACTCGGTGCTCACGTGGTCTTCAGCGGGCGATATTGGCGATAACGCTTGTGGGCTACGCTGCTTTTACGGGCGCGTCTCCCTCGGCCGTGCGCGCGTGCTGCATGGTGTTCACGACGCTTGTCGTAAACGGCGCGGGGCGTCGCCGGCACGGCGCATCGGCACTCTTCGCAACCATGTCCATCTTTGTGCTACTGCGGCCGACGGTGCTGTTCGAGATAGGCTTTCAGCTTTCATGTGCCAGCGTCTTTGCCATCCTGTGCTTTTGCCCGTACGCCTCCTACGCTTTGGGAGTGCTGGGTGTGCCGCCGGGCATTGCCAGCATGCTTTCCGTCACACTGTGCTCGCAGTTGGCGACGCTGCCCATCACCATTCCTGCCTTTGGTGCGTTCTCGCTCATTGCTCCGTTGGCGAATGCGGTCATCGGTCCGGTGGTGAGTCTACTGCTCGCTGTGTCGATCGTGTTGGTTCCCTTTTCGCTCGTGGCGCCGTTGCAAGCTTGGGCGCTCGTGGTGCCCATGATTGCCGCCCGTTGCGCGTTGTTCTTCGAGCAGCTGTTTGCCGCCGTGCCGGGTGCATCCGTGAGCGTGCCGCCCGATAGCATGTTGATTTACCTGGTGCCGTGTTTTCTGGGGATCCTTCTAGTCTGGTGGCCGCGCCCGCAGGCACGGCCTATGGCTGCTGGGCTTGTCTGCTTGGCGCTCCTGGCGGGGATTCCGTACATCTACTGGGATCGCTTCGCTCCGCCTTCAGTAACGGTGCTCGATGTGGGGCAGGCCGATGCCATTCTTATACGCCAGGGTGGCGCAGTGGTGCTCGTTGACTGTGGGCTCGATGAGCGCGTGGTGTCGGCGTTGGTTCGCAATAACGTCCACCATATCGACGCCGTCTTCGTGACACATTGGGATGAGGATCATTGGGGTGGCCTTCCTGATGTGCTCGATCAGTTTTCGGTTGGAACCATTGTGGTCGCGGCCGATGCGCTTGACGGCGCGCCTGCTGAGGTCCTGAATCGCCCCGGCGTAACGTATCGGCAGGTGGCTTGCGGGCACACGGTCGATATCGGCGCGTTTCGGACACGTGTGATGTGGCCGTTTGACACGGTGGATGGCGAGGGCAATGAGGACTCTCTTGTTTTGCTGCTCTCCTACGCTCAGGAAGGCAAGAGCCTGCGCGTGCTCCTTACTGGTGACGCCGAGCTCGATCAGGAGCGCGAGTTTGCACAGGAGGTGG